>CAYRLV010000953.1:0-1246 GCA_964425155.1 uncultured Ornithinicoccus sp.
CAGCCCACACCGAGCTACGGCGCTCCGACCGGCCAGCCCTCCCCGACCTACGACGCGCCGTCGGGACGGCCCCAGCCGAGTTACGGTTCCGCGCCACCGCCACCCCAGCCCGGCGACCCCTACCCCTCGTACGGGCCGCGCGCGGGCGAGCCCTACCCCGCATACGGTCATCACCCGCACGCCGCACCCTCGGCGGCGGCGCTCCTCATCGTCTCCGGGGTGACCATGGCGCTCACCATGCTGACCATCGGGTTGCCCAGCCTGATCCTCGGCGCCATGGCCGCCGGCGAGACCGACCCGGAGACCAAGGCGCGCCGGCTGCGGGCCGGCTGGATCCTGTATGTCGTCAACTTCGCCTTCGTGGTCATCGGCGCCGTGCTGTTGGCGGTCGCCCTCGTCCTCTACCTGTCGCCGTCGTGACCGCGGATGACCGGGAGGGACGGCGACACGAACCGGGAACACGCACCCACCGCACGACGTTGGTGCCTGCGTCATGAATGACGGACCCCTCATCGTCCAGAGCGACAAGACCCTCCTGCTCGAGGTCGACCACCCCCGTGCCGACGACGCCCGGCGGGCGATCGCGCCGTTCGCCGAGCTCGAACGCGCCCCCGAGCACGTCCACACCTACCGGCTGACACCCCTCGGCCTGTGGAACGCCCGCGCGGCCGGGCACGACGCCGAGCAGGTCGTCGACGCCCTCGTCACCTACAGCCGGTATGCGGTGCCGCCGGCTCTGCTGGTCGACCTCGCCGACACCATGGACCGCTACGGGCGGCTCAGCCTGGAGAAGCACCCGACGCACGGTCTGGTGCTGCACGGCACCGACCGGCCGGTGCTGGAAGAGGTGTTGCGGCAGAAGCGGATCAAGCCGCTGCTCGGTGCGCGGCTGGACGACGAGACCGTCGTGGTGCACCCGTCCGAGCGCGGGCACCTCAAGCAGGAGCTGGTCAAGGTCGGCTGGCCGGCCGAGGACCTCGCCGGCTACGTCGACGGGGAGGCGCACCCGATCGACCTCGACCAGACCACGTGGTCGATGCGGCCCTACCAGGAGCAGGCGGTCGACGGCTTCTGGCACGGCGGGTCCGGCGTGGTCGTGCTGCCGTGCGGCGCGGGCAAGACGCTGGTCGGTGCCGGCGCGATGGCCCGGTCCCGCACCACCACGCTGGTGCTGGTGACCAACACCGTCGCCGCCCGGCAGTGGCGCGACGAGCTGATCGCCCGCACGTCGCTGACCGAGGACGAG
>CAYRLV010000954.1:0-1244 GCA_964425155.1 uncultured Ornithinicoccus sp.
TGATGCTGGCCATCGTGTTCGGCCTGTCGATGGACTACGAGGTCTTCCTCATCTCGCGGATGCGCGAGGAGTGGGACCGCACCGGCGACAACCGGACCGCGGTCGCGGCCGGGCTGCAGCGCAGCGGACGGATCATCACCAGCGCGGCACTGCTGCTGGCGGTCGTGATCGGCGGGTTCTCCACCTCGGGGATCATCTTCCTCAAGATGATCGGCGTCGGCATGCTGGTCGCCGTCATCCTCGACGCGACGGTGGTGCGGGCCCTGCTCGTGCCGGCGACCATGCGGTTGCTGGGCCGGGCCAACTGGTGGGCACCCGGGCCGATGCGTCGGTGGTGGCAGCGGCACGGTCACCACGAGTCGGGGCCCGCCGACACGTCCACCTCGACGCCGGTGACCCAGGAGCTGGACCCGGTGCGCGCCGGCTGACCGCACGCCGGCCGGACACCCCGCCATCGCGGGTGTCCGGCCGGCGTCGCGTTCTCCCTGGGGCCGGTTCAGACCCGGAACCGGTCGAAGACGCGATACATGAAGTCGGTGCCCTTGCGCAGTGCGTCGACGTAGATCCGCTCGTCGTTGCCGTGCATCCCGACGAGCTGGTCGTTGTCGATGACGTAGGGGTAGACGCCGTAGCCCGGGATGCCGTGCTCCCTCCAGGGGCCGAGACTGGTGCCCGCCTCGAAGAGCGCCGGCGCGAAGACCGCCTCGGGGTAGGTCTGCACCGACGCCTGCGAGATCGCTTCGTAGAGCGGGGTATCCAGGTCCGCCGGCGGGGTCGCCCACCTCTCGTCGAGCTGCTGCAGGTACTCCTCCTCCGAGACGCCCTCGGGGGTGGCCAGCTCGACGGTGATGCCGCGGTGGCGCAGCCGGTGACGCACCGTGCGCAGGAAGTCGCGGGGCTTCTCGCCGCCGGGGATCCCCCGGCAGTTGACCCGGACGTGTGCCTCGGACGGGATGACGTTCTCCTTGTAGCCCGCGTCCTCGATGACGTAGGCCGCCGTCGTCCGCAACAGGGCACCGTGCAGGTAGGGGTAGTCGGACAGCCGGACCACGAGGTCGGCGGCCCGCTCGCGCAGCTGGCGGTGGCGGGCCCGGAGCATCATCCGGATCGCCCGCGCGAACCGGTGGTCGTCGGTGGCCCGGGCCAGCGCCTCGAAGTACTCCCGGGTGACCTCGGTCAGGTGCACGGGCGCCGAGTAGTGCGCGAGCTCGCTGACCCCACGGGACAGCGAGACGATGGCTGAG
>CAYRLV010000955.1:0-1244 GCA_964425155.1 uncultured Ornithinicoccus sp.
GCAGGTCCTTGGTCAGGAAACTCGCGGTGATCATCCGGACCCGGTTGTGCATCCATCCGGTCGCCAGCAGCTGTCGCATGCCAGCGTCCACGAACGGAAACCCGGTGTGACCGTTCCGCCAGGCCTCGATCGCGTCGCCCGGTTCGTCGTAGCTCATCGAGCCCAAGGCAGCGCGCAGGTCGTTCCAGGCCGAACGCGGCTGGTGCCACAGGACGTCGGCGTAGAACTCGCGCCAGGCGAGCTCGGTGACGAAGCGCTCGGCCCCGTCACCCCGACCAGCCAGGCGGGGTGCAAGGTCAGCCAGCAGCGTGCGCGGGTGGACGACACCCAGCTTGAGGTAGGGGGACATGCGCGACGTCCCCTCCAGGTCCGGCCGGTCCCGGTCGGTGCCGTACGCGGCGAGGCCGGTCCCGAGGAACCTGGCCCACGCCCGGGCGGCGCCAGCCTCGCCTGCCACGGGAAGGTCGAGGGCGGCAGCGCCGGCCACCGCCTGCTCGACCATCCGAACCGCCTGCCCGTCACTGTCCGCGTGGACCCAGTCGACCGCGCCCGGCAGAGGCTCCGGGTCGGCCCAGCCGTGGGCTCGCCAAGCCCGGGCGAAGGGTGTGAAGACGCGATACGGCTCGCCGTCGGCCTTCCGCACGATCCCGGGATCCACCGCATACGGCGTCCCCGTCGCGACGAAGTCGACTCCCTGCTGGGCCAGGCCCCGCTCCACAGCGCGGTCCCGCCGCCGACCGTACGGAGTGACCTCACCGGTCACATGGACCGAGCGGGCAGAGACTTCGGACGCAAGCTCGGGGATCACGCGCCGGGGGTCACCGAGGCAAAGGCACAGCTGCCCCTCATACGTATCGCTCGTGGCCTTCAGCGTGGCCGCGAGCCAGGCTCGCCGCGGCCCACCAGCCGCGTGCCACAGGCGTGGGTCGACGACGAAGACCGGCAGCACTCCAGCCTTTCCAGCCACCCGGTGCGCCGCGGTCAGCGCGGGCAGGTCCCGTCGCCGCAGGTCCCGGCGCAGCCACACGATGCTCGTTCCGCCCATATCCTCACCGTCCCCAAGCCCGTCACACATCAGGCGTCACACGCCTTGTTCAACATATTGCTTCCGGATCCCGGCACGTTCGGCACACGCAGGAACAAGACGTGTGAGCAACCGTCGCCCTCTTGGCCACTGACTACCATCCATCAAGGGCACGCGACCCTATGGCGTCCGAGCAGTTGAGCAAGATCCGGACGCCTAG
>CAYRLV010000956.1:0-1242 GCA_964425155.1 uncultured Ornithinicoccus sp.
CCTGCGCCTTGAGCTGGTCGGCCGTGCCCTCGGCGATCACCCGGCCGTGGTCGACCACGACGATGTTGTCCGCCAGCCGGTCGGCTTCCTCGAGGTACTGCGTGGTGAGCAGCAGCGAGGTGCCGGTCGACACCAGGGTCGTGATCACGTCCCACATGTCGCCGCGGCTGCGGGGGTCGAGTCCGGTGGTCGGCTCGTCGAGGAAGAGCACGGGCGGCTTGGCCACGAGCGCACCGGCCAGGTCCAGCCGCCGCCGCATGCCACCGGAGTAGGTCTTCGAGGGCCGGTCGCCCGCGTCGGCGAGGTCGAACTGGTCGAGCAGCTCGCGGGCCCGCGCCCGGGAAGCCTTGCGCCCCAGGTGGTAGAGCCGGCCGATCATGTCGAGGTTCTCGAAACCGGTCAGGTGCTCGTCGACGGCGGCGTACTGCCCCGAGACACCGAGTCGGCGGCGCGCCTTCGCCGGGTGCGCGAGCACGTCGACGCCGGCGACGGTGGCCCGTCCGGCATCGGGCCGCAGCAGGGTGGTGAGCACCCGGACCGCGGTCGTCTTGCCGGCCCCGTTGGGGCCGAGGACACCCAGCACGGTGCCCTCGGGGACCCGCAGGTCGAGCCCGTCGAGGGCACGCACGGAGCCGTAGTGCTTGACCAGGCCTTCGGCGATCACGGCATCGCTCATGGGGACAGCCTCACACGGGGAGCGGTCAGGACGTGACCGGATTTTCGGTCCGGTCTCACCGCGTCTGACTTCCCGGACGCGACGGACTCATCGGTCCGCGGCGCACCACTGCGCCCTCGCGCGGATGTCGTGGAGCGGTGATCAGTCGAAGATCGGCCGGTAACCCCGCTCGCGCAACACCGCCACCACGGCATCGGTGTGCTGCTGCCCCTTGGTCTCCACCTGGAGCCCGATCTCCACCTCGTCGACCCGCAGCCGCATCCCGGTGCGCACGTGCTCGACCTCGAGCACGTTGGCGTCGGCCTCCGCCAAGGTGTCGAGCAGCCCGGCCAGCGAGCCCGGCTTGTCCGGCACCCGCACCCGGAACTGCAGGTAGCGACCGGCCGCCGACAGCCCGTGCCGGATGATCCGCAGCAGCAGCAGCGGGTCGATGTTGCCGCCGGAGAGCACCGCGACGACCGGCCCCTCATACGCGCTCTCGCCGGCGTCGAGGAGGCGGGAGACGGCGGCGGCTCCGGCCGGTTCGGTGACCAGCTTCGCGCGCTCGAGCAGGAACAGCAGGGTGC
>CAYRLV010000957.1:0-1239 GCA_964425155.1 uncultured Ornithinicoccus sp.
ACACGTTAAAGCGACGAAGTAGGGCTCCCATGGTGACCTGGGGAGCGGCCTGACATGCCACCTGCACGTGGAGGAGTGGGGCGCTTGGACCAATTCCTGCGAGCTTTGTGGTCGGGGCCGTCCTCAGCCGTCGCTATCCCGCCTTGGCGGTGCGCACCGCAACACTCGGCAGAATATGTTGCCGTCCCTAGCGTCAAGAATCCGCACTTGCTTCTTCCCCGAAAGCCCAACTTCGCCACTGCAACAGCCCTGCGCGACTACAACACTGGCGCTTCTTCCAAGGCTCAACGAAGGGCGCGATTGCTAGCGTTTGCTGCAACGTTGGGGCTAGCGCGGCTTCTTCCAGGACGGGTTGTCATTGTCGAAGATCAGAACGCGACGCGTGCTGACTCAATCAGGAGCTATCTGTCCGATGTAATGGGTCAGGATCTCATCCTGAGCGTCTACCTCGGCCCTGACCGGGCGGTGGAGAAGCCAGTAATCCAACTCATCACGGCCGAGGGCAAGACGGTTGGGTTCGCGAAGGTTGGCGTCAACGAGTTGACGCAGAAGCTAGTGCGACGCGAGGCCTCCAACTTGGCATCGTTGGCAGATGCCATAGGAACAGGGGAGCCTGCCGTGTTTGAGGCCCCGACCCTCGTGCATAGTGGTACTTGGAACGGCTTGGCCGTCATGGTTCAAACGGCTCTTCCCCGTGGCGATGGTGGCTCGCCACCACGACAGGAACTGGAAGTCGCGCTTCAGCAGATCGCACGATCACACGGCACCCGCGATGTGCTACTACACGCCAGCACGTATTGGAAAACGCTGCAAAATCGTGTTGGTGCCCTCGGAGAGCGTCCCTATATTTCCGACTTGCGGCGCCTCATGACTCTGCTAGAGAAGATTGAGTGCCGTGTCACTCTTGGATCGTGGCACGGCGACTTCGCACCTTGGAATATGACCTACATTGGGTCGACTTTGTCGATCTGGGATTGGGAACATATCGCAGTTGGAGTGCCCGTGGGGTTTGACGCCGTTCACCTGCCATTGCAAGTTGCCGTCGTCACTCAGGGAATACGCCCACAGGTCGCCTTTGCAGAAGTTCGGGCCAGCCTTGAAGAGATACTAGCTCCGTTCGATTTAACTCGGTAAGATCAGAGGATCTCGTTACTTCTCTATGTCGCCGAGTTTGCGACGTGGTTTATCGAGTATGACGTGCCAGCCAATGTAACCTCTCTCGGGAGTCTTTCTTGTTTG
>CAYRLV010000958.1:0-1236 GCA_964425155.1 uncultured Ornithinicoccus sp.
TGCTCACCCGCGGCAAGCACGCCAACCACGTGTACCTGCAGGTCGCCGGCGACGGCGACCCGCACAGCGTGATCCGGCCAGAGATGAACCATCCCCCCACCCCGACCGACCAGCTCGAGAACATCCTCGCCCGCGACGACGCGCCCCGCTCGGCCACCACCTTGCTGCGCGAGCAGGACGATCCGACCACGCTGCTGGGGCAAGCCGCCCAGCGGTACCACGACGCCCTCTACGTCGCGGCCGAAGACCTGGCCGGCCCCGCCAAAGTCGCGGCCCTCGAGGCCCAAGCAGACCGGGTCGTGCCCGGCCTGACCGAGCAGCCCGCCTGGCCGGTCCTGCGCGCACACCTGCTGCTGCTCGCAGCCCAAGGCCTCGACCCGTCCGAGCATCTCGCCGCGGCCGCCAGCGCCCGCGAACTGGACAGCGCGACCGACCCCGCCGCCGTCCTGGACTGGCGCCTGGACGACACCGGACTGCGCGGCGCCGGACCCGGGCCGCTGCCGTGGATCCCCGGCATCCCCGCAGCCCTGCAAGACCACCCGACCTGGGGGCCCTACCTGACCCAGCGCTCCGCGAAGGTCGCCGCTCTCGCCCGGCAGGTCCATCAGGATGCGGCCGCCGGCGAACAGATGCCGGCCTGGGCCGCGCGCACCAGCACCCGGCCAGACCCCGAGACGATCGGGGACATCACCGTGTGGCGGGCCGCCACACTCGTCGACCCCGCTGACCGACGTCCCACCGGTCCCACGCAGCTGCAGAAGACCGCCGCGACCTGGCAGCGCCACCTCGACCGACAGCTGAGCGCCGGACGGCCGCCCGCCATGGACGAATGGGCCAAACCCATCGGACAGGTCGCCGCGGCCGCCGCACGCGACCCGTTCGCACCCGTCCTGGCCGAACGCCTCGCCGCGATGACCCGCGCCGGCCTCGACGCACCCGCCCTCCTGCGCCGCGCAGCCGCCGCCGGGCCACTACCCGACGACCACCCCGCCGCCGCCCTGTGGTGGCGGATCAACGCCCTCCTGTCCCCCGCCGTCGCCGAGCAGATCCACCACAACCACGCCCTGGCCACCGCCTGGACACCGGAACTGCCGGAACTGCTGGGCGAACAACGTGCCCAGCAGGTACACGCCAGCCCGTCCTGGCCAGCCCTGGTCACCGCCGTCGACCAGGCCCTCGCCCGCGGCTGGACCCTGGACGGCCTCCTCGGCCAGGACATCCACCCCGACCCCGGCG
>CAYRLV010000959.1:0-1234 GCA_964425155.1 uncultured Ornithinicoccus sp.
GCTTCCGGTTGTCGGCCCCCGGGTGCACGCTGGGCTCATGGACACCGACCTGCGCCGCCCCGTGACCTGCTCGATCCTGCCGCCCTACCTGCTGGAACAGCTCACGCGGCACGAGGACCCGCGCATCGCCGAGGCGGCGCGGCTCACCCTCCTGCACGAGCGCACCGTGCGCAACCGCCGCGAGGTGCGCGCCGCCCGCAGTCGCCCCGGGCGCCGTCCCACCTCGGGGCTCATCCCGCCGGAACTGCAGGCCACCGCCGAGCGGAGGATGCCCGCCCGGGAACGGCCACCGGCCGAGGCGGCCGAGCCGGACCGCACGATCTACGACGCCCAGCACGGCACCGAGCTGCCCGGCACCCAGGTGCGTGACGAGGGCGAGGATCCGGTGTCCGACGAGTCGGTCAACGAGGCCTACGACGGACTGGGCGACACGTGGACGCTGTACTGGACGGCATACCAACGCAACTCACTGGACGACGACGGGCTGCCGCTCATCGCGAGCGTGCACTACCAGCAGGACTTCGACAACGCCTTCTGGGACGGCGAGCAGATGGTGTTCGGTGACGGCGACGGCGTCTACTTCCGGTCGTTCACCGACTCCATCGACGTCATCGGGCACGAGCTGACCCACGGCGTCACCCAGTACACCGCCGGGCTGACCTACGTCGCCCAGTCCGGAGCACTCAACGAGTCGATCTCCGACGTGTTCGGCTCGTTGACCAAGCAGATGACGCTCGGCCAGACGGCGGACGAGGCCGACTGGCTCATCGGGGCCGGGCTGTTCACCGACAAGGTCCAGGGCGTTGCCCTGCGCTCGATGAAGGCGCCCGGCACTGCCTATGACGACCCCCACCTCGGCAAGGACCCGCAGCCTTCGACGATGGACGGTTACGTCGACCTCCCCCATGACGAGCAGCACGACAACGGTGGCGTGCACACCAACTCCGGCATCCCCAACCACGCGTTCTACCTCGCCGCGACGGCGATCGGCGGCGAGGCGTGGAAGGCCCCGGGGCAGATCTGGTACGACGTGCTGACCGGCGGCACGATCCCCAAGGACGTCGACTTCGCCGGGTTCGCCGCTGCGACGGTCGACGCCGCCACCGACCGGTTCGGCGCGGACAGCACGGAGACGGCGGCGGTGCGCGACGCCTGGGCGAGGGTGAAGGTCCGCATCGACTGACCACGGTCGCCGACCGGGCTGGCGCGAGGCTCCGGCCTCGTGACGGGCTAG
>CAYRLV010000960.1:0-1234 GCA_964425155.1 uncultured Ornithinicoccus sp.
GTTCGACACAACGACACCGCTCACGACATACGAGTGGTTGCGAGGCTCGGTCAGGTTGTAGGTGGTCTCGAAGCCCTTGGACTCACGGGAGACGAGCTGGACCTCTTCCTTGACCTTGTAGGCCCCGTGTGTGTCAACCAGGCGGGTCAACTTGGTCGTCTTCTCCGGCAGGGTGAAACCGATCAACGCTGCGAACTCGCGCAGGGAGCGACCCGTGATCCGAAGGTCGAACGATGGTCCGTCGGAGCCGTAGGTGGCCTCGTTGCCGTCCTTGCGGACGTACTTGAACGATTCCGCCTTGGTCCCCGTCCGGTAAACACGGGACGCAATGCCAAAGGAGGCCAGCAGTTCCTGGACGCCGAGGAGAAGCTCCTCGGACCGGCTGCCGAGACCTGCGGCGTAGGTGCCCTTCACCTCATCACTGACCACGCAGCCGTCAGCGTCGAAGAGGCCACTCAGGTAGGCGACGACAGCCTCCTCGGGCGCCGTGAAGATCGACTCGGGGACGACCTTCTCGCTGGCGTGCTTGGTGGACATCCCCAAGGCTCCGAGGAAGTCGCGGACGGCCTTCTTGCCGCTGCGCAGCTGCACGGTGCCGTTCAGCTGGACGCTCGGCTTGGCGTCGAAGCCGGTCCACGTCCGCAGCAGCTCCTGGTGGCGGGGCAGGATGGTGGACTGCTCCTCGGTTGTCCCGTAGACCGTGGCGGCGATGGCCTCGGTCAGGCAGCCGTCGCCGGTGAGCCAGCCGAGGTAGTGCGCCAGGTCCTGATCCCACTTCTCCGGGAGGTTCAGGCCCTGCGCGGTCAACGCCACCGCCTGCGCCTGCCCGGGCAGTGCGTGGTTCGCCATCGTGCGGGGCGCGTAGTGGAACGAGCGCGTGATCTCGTCCTGCTCTTCCAGGTGCTCGGCACGCACCCATCCCCGGTTCTTCGTCCAGAGCCGGTGGGTGGGCGTGCACCGCAAGCGAGATCCGTCGCTGAACCGCAGCTCGAGGACCTCGTTGGTGCCGGTCGTCATGTAGCGAGTCGGCGTGGTCGCGACGACGCGCGACACGGCCTCGTCCTCGCTGGTCACGTCGTTGGTGTAGACGTCGAAGCTCTCGCCTGCCGCCGCCTTGGCGACCACGTCGCCGATGCGCACGAGACCGTGGTCGGTCACCACCCGCTGGTCCGCGGGGAAGCACGGGTTGGACGCGGTGATCCGGCCGGTCTCGGGGTTGGTGTGCCAGTCGTTG
>CAYRLV010000961.1:0-1232 GCA_964425155.1 uncultured Ornithinicoccus sp.
AGCACCGGCACGGTCAACGTCTACACCTACGTGCAGGCGATCTACCTGCTGCCCTATGGCGTGCTGGCGGTGCCGGTGGCGATGTCGGCGTTCCCGACCCTGGCGGCGCGGGTGGCCGCCGAGCCGAGCGCTGCGGTCGGTTCGGCCTCGCCGGCCGGGGCGCGCGCGGACGCCGGCCGGTCGGTGCCGATGCTGGCCACGAGCTCCCGGGTGGTGTTGACCGCGGGGCTCGTCGGTGCGGCGCTGCTGGCGGCCGCCTCGGTGCCGGTCGGCGGCTTCTTCGCGGCGCTCGACGTCGGGGCGGCCCAAGCCGGCGGTCGCGCCAGTCTGGCCGCGATGCCGCACGCGCTGCTCGGGTACGCCCCGGGGCTGGCCGGTTTCGGGCTCGCTGCCCTCCTGACCCGTGCGCTCTACGTGCGCGGTCGGCCGATGACGGCCGCCTGGTCGGTCGGTGCCGGCTGGCTGGTCGCGGCGGTGCTGCCCCTGGTGCTGCTGCGCGGGCGGCCCGGTGCCGAGACCGTGCTGGTCACCCTGGGGGTGGCGAGCAGCATCGGGATGACGCTTGCCGCGCTGGGTCTGCTGGTGGCCGTGCGCCGTGCCTGGGGGTCGGAGGCCCTGACCGGCCTGGGCCGGACGGCCGCGGCTGCGATCTCGGGCGCGGTGCTCGCCGGCGCTGCGGGGTTCCTGGTGGGTGCCGCCCTGCCGCACCGCTCGATCGGGGCAGCCGTGGCCGGGGCGGTGGTCGCGGTGGTGGTGGTCGGCGTCGTCTTCGGCGGGTGGCTGGCCTGGACCGACCGGTCGGCGGTCCGGTTGGTGTGGCGCCGCGTGCTGCGGAGGGGCCGATGAGGATCGTCCAGCTGCTCGGGCCGAGCTCGGGTGGGATCGGCACACACGTGGCACACCTGTCCGCCGGGCTTCGTCGGGCGGGCGACCGGGTCGTGGTCGTCGCCCCGGCCGCGACGATCGAGGCGTTCGGGGCCGACGTCCTGGGGGACAGCCGGGCCTGGTGGCCGCTGGAGAGGCCGGCCGGCGCGGCGCTCGAGGCGGCTCGTGAGCTGCCCCGGCTGCACGCACTGGTGTCGGCTGCCGACGTCGTGCACGCCCACGGCCACCGCGCCGGGGGCGTGGCCACGGCGCTGCTCGCCGGACGGCGCCGCCGGCCCCGGCTGGTGGTGTCCTGGCACAACGCCCCCCTCCCTCCCCGGGGGAATCTTCGTGAGGTTTCGGCCCCC
>CAYRLV010000962.1:0-1232 GCA_964425155.1 uncultured Ornithinicoccus sp.
GCGGTGAGGGACGCCCCGAGGGCGAGAGCCGTCATACCGGACAGCACGGCACGCTTCATCGTTCGTTCCCCCCACCCGCGTGCCCGGTGGCTACGCGACGTTGACGTTGAGACCCGGCGGCGAAGACTCCAGCCAGGCCCGCAGGGCAGTATAGGGCCCCGGGGCCAGGGCGATCTCGAACGTGGACCCGCGGTAGTGGCACGGCACGCCCACGGCGTCGGGCACCAGCCCGATCCGGTCACGCCCGTGCAACGGGTAGGGCGAGTCGAGCTGGAGCTCGGTGCGGTGCCAGCGGGCCCGCGCCCGCAGGGTGAAGCCGCTCAGCCGAAACCAGTCCAGCCTGGTCGACCCGTAACGCGCCATCCCCACCCGCCACCGGGTCTCCCCCGGCAGCCGGATCGCGCACAGGACGAGCGGTTTGCCCCGGCCGATCGCCCGGCGACGGACGAAGGTCAGGACGAGGAACAGCAGGAGCAGGGTGATGACCGCAGCGACGAGCACCTCCGCGGAGAGGAGCACGTCGCGCAACATGATGGCCTCAGGCGGTGAGTGACGAGGCGTCGACGGTCTCGGCCACCACCGTCACCCGGTCATGGTCCACGGACAGGAACCCACCGTCGATCGTGACGGTCTCCCGCCCACCGGCAGCGGTGTCGATGCGGACGTCCCCCGTGACCAGCACGGCGAGGATCGGCGTGTGCCCCGGCAGGATGCCGAGGTCGCCGTCGATGCTTCGCGCACTCACCTTGGTGGCGTCGCCCTCCCAGACCTTCCGGTCGGCGGCAACCAACTCGACGTGCAACTGACTCACAGGAGAATCCTCCGCTTCTACGTGTACACCAGTCTATCGGCAGTCGGGGTCGGACCCCACCACCGCCGGGTTCGCACGAGGCCGGTCACCCGTGCTGGGGTGACCGGCCCCGTCCGAGCGGCGACGACGAGCGACGAGGATCGAGCGGAGCGCCCTGTCGCCGAGGAGCGCGACCACCAGAACTACGGGGTGGCTCAGTCCTTCTCGAGCTCGGCGGCCTGGCGCTCGACGTCGTCGAGCCCACCGCACATGAAGAAGGCCTGCTCCGGCACGTGGTCGTAGTCGCCGTCCGCGATCTTGGTGAACGCCTCGACCGTCTCGGACAGCGGCACCGTGGAGCCCTCGATGCCGGTGAACTGCTTCGCCACGTAGGTGTTCTGCGACAGGAAGCGCTGGATCCGGCGGGCCCGGTTGACCAGCA
>CAYRLV010000963.1:0-1231 GCA_964425155.1 uncultured Ornithinicoccus sp.
AGCCGGCGCCGCCGCTGCCGAGCAGGCCGGAGTCCTTGGCCCTCTGCACCAGGTCGGCCGGGTCCATGGCGACGGCCTTGCGCAGCGCCCGGTAGCCGTCGTTGCGCTCGTAGGTCGCCAGCGTCCAGGACTCGGGGTCGTCCCAGAACTTGGTGAGGATGGGTGTCAGCTGGGTGCTCACCGGTCCGCCTCCTGTGTGCCCTGTGCGCCGCCGCTGCCCTCGGCGCCCTCGTCGGCGGGCGCCCCGTCGGGCGCCGTCCAGCCGCGCTCCCGGGCCACCTTGAGCCCCTCGATCGAGGGCCCGCCGGCGCCGACGCCCTCGTCGGCGAGGCCGTCGGGGAACCCGGCCAGCACGCGTTCGATGTGCTTGAACCCGCACACCCGGGAGGCGCCACGGGTGGGCGCCACCTCCTTGCCGGCGCGCAGGTCGTCGACGAGCGCGGTGGTGCTCTGCGGGGTCTGGTTGTCGAAGAACTCCCAGTTGACCATCACGACCGGCGCGTAGTCGCACGCCGCGTTGCACTCGACCCGCTCGAGGGTGATCTTGCCGTCCTCGGTGGTCTCGTCGTGGCCGATGCCGAGGTGCTCGCTCACCCGGTCGAAGATCTCGTCGCCGCCCATGATCGCGCACAGCGTGTTGGTGCAGACGCCGACGGTGTAGTCGCCGTTGGGGTGGCGCTTGTATTGCGTGTAGAACGTCGCGACGCCGCTCACCTCGGCGGCGGTCAGGTCGAGCTTGTCGGCGCACCAGTTGACCCCGCGGCCGGTGACGTAGCCGTCGACGCTCTGCACCAGGTGCAGCAGCGGCAGCAGGGCGGAGCGCTTGTGCGGGTAGCGGGCCAGCACCTGCTCGGCGTCGGCGTCCAGCTGCGCCAGGGTCTGCTCGTCGTACGGCTCGTCCGACCGGTGCAGCGGCGCCTGCCGGTGCAGCGGGTCGGGCTCGCCCGCGCTCTTGTCCACCGCGGTCAGGTCCTCCGGCTCGCCGGTGTATGCGGTGTGCTCCGTCGGGCTCATCGGTCCACCCCTCCCATGACCTCACCCCGACGCCAAAGGGCTGACACGTTCTTGCTCATCGGTCCACCCCTCCCATGACGGGGTCGATGGAGGCGACGGCGACGATCACGTCCGCGACCATGCCGCCCTCGCACATCGCGGCCACGGCCTGCAGGTTGTTGAACGACGGGTCACGGAAGTGGGCCCGGTAGGGGCGGGTGCCGCCGTCGGAGACGAC
>CAYRLV010000964.1:0-1229 GCA_964425155.1 uncultured Ornithinicoccus sp.
GCGAGCCGCGCCCAGCCCGTCATACGGGGGCGGCGGTGTCTCGGGCTCGGGTGGAGGCGATCGGACTCGAACCGACAACCCCCTGCTTGCAAAGCAGGTGCGCTACCAATTGCGCCACGCCCCCGAGGGGATTGTTCAGTTGTGCGGCGTCACCGGGAGTCCACGCGGTCGGTCGCCTCGGCCCACAGGTCCTGCTCGGCCTGCTGGTCCTTGAGCTTCTTCTGCACCACGGCCACGCCGGTCGCGGCGGCCAGCAGCAGGACGAGCTTCTTGACCATGCGAGGACTCCTGGTTGGGGCTGGCAGGGTGGAGGAGTGGTGGGCCTAGGAGGACTTGAACCTCCGGCCTCTTCCTTATCAGGGAAGCGCTCTAACCGTCTGAGCTATAGGCCCGTGCCGCCGGTCGCGGCGGTGGCGCGGAGGGGGTGCAGACACCACCACCGCGCCGCACGAGATTACCTCACCGGCGGCGCCGCGATCAAAACGAGCCGCGGCGACGACCTCAGTCGTCGGAGAGGGTCAGCTGCAGGCCACCCACGAGGGAGGCGCAGATGTTGTAGAGGAACGCCCCGATCGTCGCGATCGCCGTGAGCAGGATGATGTCGATGACGCCGATCACGACCGACAGCGAGACCACCCGACCGAAGCCGAGGTAGTCCATCAGGTCGAAGCTGCTCTGGTTGGACTCGCCCTGGGTGAGGTCGTGGATGATCCCGTTGACGTCGGCGAAGACCCCCATCCCGGACAGCAGGGTCCAGACGACGGCCATCAGGATCACGCCCGCGATGCCCATCGCGACCGAGATCAGGAACGAGATCTTCATGACCGACCACGGGTCGACCCGCGAGACGGTCAGCTTGACCCGGCGGGGCGCCGAGCGCGCCACCCGGGGCCGGCCGCCGCTCGGGCGGGACCCTGCCGGACGGTTGCCTGCGGGCGCCCGGCCGGACTGCTGACCCGTGGGGGACTTGCCTCCGGTCTGGGCGGAGCCGCTCGTCCCGGAACCGCTGGACCCCGTGCGCGGCAACTGCTGCGTCGAGGCACCGCCGGATGAGCCTGCCGGCTTCCGGCCCTGCTCGCTGGTGCTCACTGGCTACCTCCCGCGTCGCCCTCGTGGTCCGTGTCGTCCTCGTCCGGGTCGGCCCCGTCGCCGGCCGACGCGTCCTGCGCCGTGTCCGACGGTACGGCATCATCGGCCTGCGCGTCGCCACCCGGGGCGGGGGTGTCCGC
>CAYRLV010000965.1:0-1226 GCA_964425155.1 uncultured Ornithinicoccus sp.
TGGCGGCGCCGACAACCAGCGGGACCATCCCGCCACCGACATGGTGCACAGATGACGTCTGGACCAGCGCGCGGGACCAGGTGGTCTCGATCGCCTCGGGCAGCCCGGTCAGACCGTCGCAGCACACGATCAGCACGTCCCGGACGCCGCGGTTGGCCAGCTCGGCGCAGACCTGCGCCCAAAACTTCGCGAAAGCGCAGAGGTTCCGGCGAACGTGTGCGAGGTGGCACGTGAACCGTCACGGGTTCAGTAATCGGGCCGGGTCGACGTGGTCGGACAGGTAGGTGATGACGGCCTCGTTGGTCATGCCGTAGGCGTGCGCGACGAGCTTGGCGTCGACGGTGCCGACGAGGTCGACCAGGCGGGTGGAGCGCAGGATCCTGGGCCGGAGTCCGACTGCGCGCAACGAGTCCTTGACGTAGCCGTCGGACGCGGCGGCACGGGTCGCCTTGGTCTGCTTGGTGATCAGCACGTGCGGGTTGCTGCTACCGACCTGCTGCCGGTGGTCCAGGCAGTGTTGCAGCGCGGTCCAGGTGAACGGGTCCAGCGGGGTCGCCTGCCTACGGTGACCGAGCCGGACCTGGCGTGCGGCGGCGTCGATGTCGGCGTCGGTGAGCTGGCACAGTTCCCCGGTGGTCGCCCCGTGCAGCAGGGCCGCCAGGCCGACGAAGGCCTCGTGCGGGTGCACGTCGGTGCCGGTGGTCCACCGGGCGAACAGCTCGCGTTGCCGGTGGGCGGGCAACGTCTTTCCGCGGAAGGCCATGGCCTGCGGTGCCTGCACTCCGGCGGTCGGGTCCACCAGGATCAGCGTGCGCCGCAGGGCGTAGCGGAAGAACTGACGCAGTCCGGTCAGGTACCAGGCTCGCCGACCGGCCCGGCCCGCGAGGAACGCCTCGACGTCGGCAACGTGCACGGGAGAAGATGAGCCACCGACTACGCACCGCCGAGGGGCACGACCGGTACAAGCGTCGGTCCCCGCTGATCGAAACACCCAACGCCTGGCTCAAGGACGGTCGCGGGCTACGCAGATTCGCCCGCCGTGGCCTGCACGCAGTGCAAGCCGAACTCGCGCTGGCGAGCGCGGTCACCAATCTGCTCAAGATCACCACCAAAGGCGTCACCGCAGCCCAGCTACAGGCCCGATAGCCCTCCCGGCAGGCGAGGGCAACAGGTCCCGGGGCACCAAGCAGCGCCCATCACCCCAAGGATCCACCACTAAGACCCAC
>CAYRLV010000966.1:0-1224 GCA_964425155.1 uncultured Ornithinicoccus sp.
AGGAGATGCTCGCCGACCTGGCCGCGGTCGCGGTCCACACGGTCGCCGAGAAGCGGGCCGCGTTCTCCCGCTCGAACGTGTTCGCGGAGGTGCAACGACAGCTGCACGGCATCCGGTTCGCCCACCCCGACGAACGCATGGCCGTCGTCGAGCGCACCGTCGAGGCCGGGTTGGGGCAGGTGCTGCTGATCAGCCCGCCCGACCTGGCGCACACCCCGGCCCGGTTCACCCGACCCGATGGGACGTCCCGGTTCCGCGCCCAAGGTTTGGAGACCTACACCACCCAGGACCTGCTGGACGCCGAGGCCCGCCTGCTGGACGCCGGCCGCGACACCACCGGACCCCGAGCCGCCCCGACCACCACGGGCGCGGCGAACGTCGCCGAGGTGGCCCGGTTGGCGCCCGACCAAACCACCGCGATCGACCAGGTCGCGACCTCCGGCCGGGTCCTCGACGTGCTCGTCGGCCCCGCCGGGACCGGCAAGTCCACCACCATGGGCGGCCTGCGGGCACTCTGGCAGGAGAGCTACGGGTCGGGGTCGGTGATTGGCTTGGCGCCGTCGGCCGCCGCGGCCCAGGTGCTGACCGATGAGTTCGGCGCGGCGTGCGAGAACACCTGCAAGTGGCTGACCGAACACGCACAGGAACCAGCCCGACTGGCCGAGTTCGACCAGCTCCGGGCCCGGTTGGCGCGGTCCTCACCCTCGTTGGCGACCCGGCGCATGCGCGAGCGGGCCGCCGATCTGGCCGCCCAGATCGAGCGGTGGCGGCTGCACGAGGGACAGCTGGTCGTGGTCGACGAAGCCTCCCTGGCCGGCACGTTCGCGCTGGATACCCTGACGGAACACGCCCGGCAGGTCGGCGCCAAAATCGTCCTGGTGGGGGACTGGGCCCAGCTGTCCCCGGTCGAGGCCGGCGGCGCGTTCGGTCTGCTGGTGCGCGATCGCGATCACCCGCCCGAGCTGCACGAGGCACGCAGATTCACCCAGAAGTGGGAGAAGCACGCCTCCATTGGCTTGCGCACCGGACAACCCGAGGTCATCGACAGGTACGAGGCGCACGGCCGGATCCACGGTGGTGACCGCGACGCAGTGCTCGACCAGCTGTACGCAGCCTGGCGCGACGACCTCGCTGCCGGACGGTCGTCGCTGATGATCGCCGCCGACTCCGCGACCGTCGAGGAGCTCAACAGCCGAGCCAGGACCGAACGGGTCGCGCTCGGCC
>CAYRLV010000967.1:0-1224 GCA_964425155.1 uncultured Ornithinicoccus sp.
TAGCGCACGACCTCGACCTGCGGGTGGTCGGCGAGGCGGTCGGCCAGCTCGGCCGCCGACGCGCTGCCCTGCCGGAGGCGCAGGGCCATGGTGCGCGCGCCGCGGACCGCGAGGTAGGCCTCGAGCGCGCCGGGAGTCGCCCCGGCCAGCTCGCGGCGGGTGCGCAGCTGCTCGGCACGCTCCTCGGTGGCCGCGACGACCGCGCCGAAGAGCAGGTCGGAGTGGCCACCGAGGTACTTCGTCGCCGAGTGCATCACCAGGTCGGCGCCCAGCTCGAGCGGTCGCTGGGCCAGCGGGGTGGCGAAGGTGCTGTCGACCGCCACGATCGCCTTCGTGTCGCGCGCCGCGTCGCAGATCGCCGGCACGTCGGCCACCGCGAGCAGGGGGTTGGAGGGCGACTCGAGCCAGAGCAGGTCAGCCTCGCCGGCCAGCTCCACCCATCGCGGCGTGTCTTCCACCGCAGCCCGTATGACGTGCCAACGCCCCTGTGCCGCACCGGCTTCCGCCAGGCCGGCCACCCCTTGGTAGCAGTCGTCGCCGAGCACCACGGTCGAGCCCACCGGCAGCAGGTCGAAGACGGCCGCCGCGGCCCCCATGCCGGAGGCGAACGAGGTCGCGGGGCCGCCCTCCAGGCCGCCCAGCAGGTCCTCGAACGCCTCCCAGGTCGGGGTCGCGTCGTCGCGGCTGTAGGACCGCCCGGAATCGAGCCGGAAGTTGGAGGCCAGCACCGGGGGGACGTTGAGCGGGGATCCGGGGGTCGGTGCCCCGCGGCCCGCCATGACGGCCCAGGTCTCCGGCTCCACCTCACCACGTTGCACCATGTCTTGAACGATAGACAGGGGACCGGGCCCGGTACGACGGTCGGGTTGGGCGCGACGGATATTCACCTGAGTGGTCGGGTCGCGTGTGCTTGGCTGACGGACATGCACACCCGAGTGGGCGACGTCACGGTGTCGTACGTCGAGCACGGGACCGGCCGGCCGGTTCTGGTGCTGCACGGCGCGATGGTCGACCACCGCGAACCGGAGGCGTGCTTCGAGCCGATGTTCGAGGACGTGAGCGGCTACCGACGGATCTACCCGGACCTGCCGGGGATGGGCGAGACGGTGGCCCCCGAGACCTTGGACAGCGCCGAGGGCGTGCTCGAGGTGCTGCTCCGTTTCGCCAGGGCGGTCGGCGGCGACGGCTACCTGGTGATCGGCCACTCGGCCGGCGGCTACTACG
>CAYRLV010000968.1:0-1222 GCA_964425155.1 uncultured Ornithinicoccus sp.
GCCGACGCCGCCGGAACGACCGTCACGCTGACCGGCTGGGTGGCCCGCCGTCGCGATCACGGCGGCGTCGCCTTCCTGGACCTGCGGGACGCGTCGGGCGTCGCGCAGGTCGTGGCCCGGGACGAGGTGCTCGAGCAGGGCGGAGCGCACGAGCTGCGCAACGAGTACTGCATCAAGGTCACCGGCGAGGTGCGGGTGCGCCCGGAGGGCAACACCAATCCCGACCTGCCCACCGGCGAGATCGAGGTCGTGGCCAATGAGCTCGAGGTGCTCAGTCCCGCGGCGGCGCTGCCGTTCCAGATCGACGAACGGGTGACCGTCGGGGAGGAGGCGCGGCTCAAACACCGCTACCTCGACCTGCGCCGCCCCGGCCCGGCCGCCGCGATCCGGTTGCGCAGCAAGGTCAACCAGGCCGCGCGGTCCGTGCTCGCCGACCGCGACTTCGTCGAGATCGAGACCCCGACGCTGACTCGCTCGACCCCCGAGGGCGCCCGCGACTTCCTCGTGCCGGCCCGGCTGCAGCCCGGCAGCTGGTACGCCCTGCCGCAGAGCCCCCAGCTGTTCAAGCAGCTGCTGATGGTGGCCGGGATGGAGCGCTACTACCAGATCGCGCGGTGCTACCGCGACGAGGACTTCCGCGCCGACCGGCAGCCCGAGTTCACCCAGCTGGACATCGAGATGAGCTTCGTCGACCAGGACGACGTCATCGCGCTCGGCGAGGCGATCGCGGTGGCCCTGTGGCGGCTGATCGACGTCGAGCTGACGACGCCCTTCCCGCGGCTCACCTACGCCGAGGCGATGGCGCGCTTCGGCACCGACAAGCCCGACCTGCGCTTCGGCCAGGAGCTCGTCGAGTGCACGGAATTCTTCAAGGACACCGGTTTTCGCGTGTTTCAGGCTCCGTATGTGGGCGCGGTCGTCATGCCCGGCGGCGCCTCCCAGCCGCGCAAGCAGCTGGACGCCTGGCAGGAGTGGGCCAAGCAGCGCGGAGCGAAGGGCCTCGCCTACGTGCTGGTCGGCGACGACGGCACCCTGGGCGGGCCGGTCGCCAAGAACCTCACCGACACCGAGCGAGAGGGGCTCGCCGACCACGTCGGCGCCAAGCCGGGCGACTGCATCTTCTTCGCGGCCGGGGCGCCCAAGGCCTCCCGCGCGCTGCTCGGGGCGGCGCGGCTGGAGATCGGCCGGCGCGGCGGGCTGATCGACGAGTCGGCGTGGTCGT
>CAYRLV010000969.1:0-1222 GCA_964425155.1 uncultured Ornithinicoccus sp.
TGTGGCCCCCACACCTATCCTGCAGTCTCGCGTGATACTCCTGCTGGGTCGTGGGGCCGGACTCTTTTTTGGGTCGAAACAGGTTCTCCAGGTTCCAGGTCCCGATTCTGATGGCCATCGCCGACCTCCGTATCCCGGTCGCGGGCGGCCGATCACGCCCACCCGGCCATGCTCAACTGTGCGACACGCCCGGCCGGCCGGACCGTAGTCCCCTCACGGTCGGCTCCGACGTCCCGGTCCGCGCGCCGGGCGCCCAGTCGCTGGCCTGTAACGACTGAGCCACGAATGTCCCCGCCACCTGTCCGGCCCGCGGTAATGGCCGATACGTTCGCCGACAACTAGGGCGACCACAGGCAGAGGGGACCGTGATGGATCTGCTGCAGGCAACACCACCCACGGTGCGGGAACTGATCATCGAGCTGCGGGACGTGGAGGACGCGCTACGGGCGTCTCGCCACCCGAGCGGGGCGCGGCAGATCCAGGTGGATGACCCCCAGGTCAGGGACCTGGTGCACCGGGAACAGCAGATCGCCCATGAGTTGCGTCGCCGCGCCCGGGCCTACCGGCGACACCGGTATCTCGTCCGAGCCTCTTGAAGGCCGGCGGGTCCGGCTATGCCCAAGACCAACGATTGTCGGCACGTCTCGGCGCGTGAGGCACACCTGCCGGGGCCTTCTATCCGGCAGCGATCATTTTCTGGTGGTCGGGACTGTGCGCATGGTCGGGCGCAGGGCGAGTCGTGTCCCGTCGAGGTCGGCGACTGCCTCGTCGCGTTCACGGGTGGTGGTCGCTAGTTCAGTCGTGGTCGTGCGGAGCGCACGTTGGAGTTGCGCGTTCTCCTGCTCCTTGACTCGGAGCCGTTCCAGGAGTTCGCGCTTGCCGAGGGCGTCGACTTGGTCACCGAGGTGTCGTTGAAGTCTGCGCCGGAGGCGGTCACGTTCGCCCCGCAGGTCGCGAATCTCGGCGCGGGCATTGGCGAGCTCGGCTCGAAGGCCGTTCAGGGTGCGGTCGTCCAAGGGTTTGGCGGCTGCGGACACCCGGTGATCTTGTTGCTCGCGGATGGCGGCTTCGATGACGCGCCTGACGGTCGGGTTGTTGTAGACGAACCAGGTGGAGACTCCTGCCGCTCGCTGGACCTCGACGAAGTTCACTCGCGCAGCGTGCGACAGCATCCGCTCGACGGTTGCCAACGTGTGGGCTTGCTTCTCGGCTGCCGCTGCAC
>CAYRLV010000970.1:0-1221 GCA_964425155.1 uncultured Ornithinicoccus sp.
GCGGAGGTGGCGGCCCCACATACCGGGCAGACGGCCGGATGATCTTGCTGTCCTGGCTCTGCTCGAGGATGTTGGCCACCCAGCCGACGACCCGGGCGACGCAGAAGGTGGGGGTGAACATCGCCGGGTCGAGCCCGGCCAGCTGCATCACCACGCCGGCGAAGAACTCCACGTTGGCGTGGAGCATCCGGTCGGGTTTGAGTTCGGCGAGGGTGCGCTCGAAGGTCTCCTCGACCTGCACGGCGAAGTGGGCCAGGTCGGCGTCGTAGCCGAGGGCGACCTGCTTGAGCAGCTCGGAGCGCGGGTCGCGGGTGCGGTAGACGGCGTGGCCGAAGCCCATGATCCGCTCGCGCCGGGCCAGTTTGTCGCGCACGTAGCCCTCGGCCCGGTCGGGCGTGCCGATCTCGTCGAGCGCCTCCAGCGCGCGGCTCGGCGCGCCGCCGTGCAGTGGCCCCGAGAAGGCGCCGAGTGCGCCCACCAGGCAGGCGGCGAGGTCGGCGCCGGCCGAGGCGATGACCCGCGCGGTGAAGGTCGACGCGTTGAAGCCGTGGTCGATCGTGCAGGTGAGGTATTGCTCCACCGCCGCCGCGTCGCGGTCGGTCGGCTCCTCGCCGGTGACCATGCGCAGGTAGTCGGCGGCGTGCCCGGCGCTCGGGTCGGGCGGGATCGGGTCGAGTCCCTGACGCAGCCGCCAGGCGGCCGCGAGGATCGTCGGGGTGACCGCGGCCGCCGCGAGCGCCGCCTCGGCCCGCTCCCGCGGGGAGCAGTCGAGCAGCGGACGCAGCCCACGCTCGGAGCCCCACAGCGACAGCGCGGTGCGCAGCACCTGGAGCGGGTCGGCCGTCAGCCGGCAGATCTGGGGCAGCGCGTCGCGCACACCCGGCGGCAGCTCCCGCAGCCCGCCCACCCTGGCCCGGAACTGGCCGAGCTCGCCCGCGTCGGGCAGCCGGCCGTGCACCAGCAGGTGCCACGCCTCCTCGAAGCTCGCCTGCCTCGCCACGTCGACCGCGGAGTATTCGCGGTAGTGGTAGAACCCCTCGTCGCCGCGGACGTCGCCGATCTCGGTGTCGGTCACCAGGACCTTGGCCAGTCCCCGGGGGACGCTGATGAAGCCGCCCGCCGTGCCGTCGCTCGTCATGGATCCTCCCTCGTCGGTGCTGAGAGGACTAACGTGCGCGTTGTTGATCAATGTCGTCAATGTTGATCCAGTCCACCGTTGAT
>CAYRLV010000971.1:0-1220 GCA_964425155.1 uncultured Ornithinicoccus sp.
GAGCGACGCCTTCATGGCGCCGGCCAGCTTGGCCAGCAGGACCTCGCGGGACTCGAGGTCCGCCAAGCGGGTGATCTCCTCGGCCGACAGGGGCTTGCCGTCGAGGATGCCCGCCTTGACCACGAGCTGGGGGTTGGCCTTGGCGAAGTCACGCAGGCCCTTGGCCGCCGCGACCGGGTCCCCGGTGACGAAGGCGATGGCCGAGGGGCCCTGCAGCTGCCCGTCGAAAGCCGTGACCCCGGCTTCCTTCGCGGCGATCTGGGTGAGCGTGTTCTTCACCACGGCGTAGGTCGCGTGCTCACGCAGGGAGGAACGCAGCTCGGTCAGCTGCGACACGGACAAGCCGCGGTATTCGGTGAGCACGGCCGCGTCCGAGCTGCGGAACCGGTCCGTGAGCTCGGCGATGGCAGCCTGCTTGTCAGGCTTCGCCATGGGGCCTCCTTCCGGGTGGGTGCCGGCGGAAGGGCCTGCAGATGACGAGAGCCCCGGCGCAGGGCGCGGGGCTCGTGGCACGGCTCGACGTGTCGAGGCACGGCCAAGTGCTGCTCACCTGCGCAGGTCGCCCGCCTTCGGCGGGACCTTCGGGCCCGAGCACTCACGCGCTGGGGTCGACCGGCGGTCTTGGGTGTGGTCATCCTACGGGCCCGGTGACACCCCGACCAAATCGAGCCGTCCCGGCAGGGAAGGCACACAAAACTCGCCGAGGCACGGCATACCTGTCGCCGCACACGGTGCACGGTGTGCCCGGCGCAGTTTCGTGTGCACGACCGAGCTTCGTGTGCCCGGCGCAGTTTCGTGTGCACGACCGCGCTGCGTGTACGGCTGAGCGCGTCGTCCCGGACCAGGCCTGTGGATGACCGCGGCGGGACCCTCCGGATTTCCGGCAGAGTGCCACGATGCACCCCGCCCTCCGCGCCCGGCTCGCCGTCCAGGACCAGGTCTTCACCAGCGCCGATGCCCTGGCCTGCGGATACGACGCGCACAGTCTGGCCCGGCTGGTGCGCTCGGAGGACGTTGTCCGGGTCCGTCGGGGCGCGTACATCGCGGCGGAGGCTCTCGTCGAGGCCACCCCCGAACGGCGGCACGCCCTGCGCACGAGCGCGATCTGGCGCTCCTTCGGTCCCAGCACGACCTTGGTGCCGAGCCACCAGTCGGCTCAGGCGTTGCACGGCCTGCCGATCCACGGGACGAAGGTGGACGAGGTCCACATGGCGCGGACG
>CAYRLV010000972.1:0-1213 GCA_964425155.1 uncultured Ornithinicoccus sp.
CCCACCCGAAACCGGCCGCCAGTGAGCACGCGGGACGCGGCTGTGGCGGACGTCCCTGACCTGTGGATGACGGCAACGCGCTGTGGGGTCGGCAGGCCAGACTGTCGGGATGCCCAAGGATCCCCAGTTGCCACCGGTCTTCACCCGGTCGACAGCGCTCGCCGCGGGTCTGAGCCGGCACCAGGTGGCCCAGCGGGCTCGGACCGGACGCTGGGTCACCCTGGGGCGCGGCGTCTACGCCCGCTCGGACCTGTATGCCGGGTTGTCCGACCGCGATCGACATCGCCTTGCGCTCGTCGGCACCCTGCTGGTTCGAAGCGGCGACGGGGTGGCCAGCCATCTCAGCGCCGCGGTCGTGTTCGACCTGCGACTGCCTCTGACCGGCGCCGGCCCCGTCACCTTGACCAGCCCTGACCTGGACGACTGCACGCGCCACTCGGAACGGTTCGTGCGTCAGGTCGCAAGCCTGCCCGATCGCGACTGCACCGAACGCACGGTGACCTGCTGCGGCGACTCCTGGCGGGTCCGAGTCACCGCCCCGGCGCGCACCGTCGCGGACAACCTGCGGCACCTGGACCTGCCGGACGCCGTGGCGCTCGGCGACGGAGCGCTGCGCAGCGGCACCACGACATACGAAGCCGTGGCCGAGGTGTTGCGACGCCAGGAGAGGTGGCCCTATGCCGATCACGGCAGGCTCGCACTGCCCCTGCTGGACCCTCGCCGGGAGACCTGGTTGGAGAGCTACTCCTTCGCTCGGCTCCACCGGTTGGGCGTCCCGATGCCCGAGCCACAGGTGACGATCCGCGACGAGCAGGGTCGGTTCGTCGCTCGGGTGGACGGTCTGCTGGAGGAGTGGGGCGTGGTGCTGGAGTGCGATGGCCGCGAGAAGTACTTCATCGACGATCTGCCCACGACCGGTGCGAGTGCCCTCGGGCCCACGATCGAGGATGCGCAACGAGTCATGGCGCGCAAGGTGGAGTCCGAGAAGCGTCGCGAGGACCTGCTGCGCGATCTCGGGGCGGAGGTCGTGCGCTGGGGCACCGCCGAGGTGCACCGCAGCCCCGAGTCGATCGCGCATCGCATCGAGCGAGCCGCCGCTCGGGCGAAGGGGCGAACGTTCACTGGCCACACGGAATACTTGCCAGTGCCGTCCTGGCTGATGCCGGTGGCGAGACGGGCCAGCTGACGCGATCCCGTGCCCGCCTCGCGGCCC
>CAYRLV010000973.1:0-1210 GCA_964425155.1 uncultured Ornithinicoccus sp.
GACGACACGCTCGGCCTCTGGCTGGACGCTTGACCCGCGCCGATCCCATGGAGTCTGCTTTGCGAACGCGACACGTAGCGCCCGGCGGCGACGAGCGTGGGCACATCTCCCTGGCGGGCCAGGTCACCGGTCATCAACGATCGCCGCTTCCTCCGGTCCAGCATCGTTTCACAGCTAGCGGATTCGCGACAACGGCGCAAATGGAGCGTTCGCGATCAGCAGCGACCTTCTCGAAGAGCGGCTCCATTCGGCAGTCCCAGACGGGTCGGACACGCGGGGGGTCAAGGACCGCATTCGGTCCATCACTGCGCAGCGCCGGACGGACACGGAATGGACCGAGGCCGAAATCAACTGGATGAACGCCGTGCTGGTGCACGGAGATCGTGGGGCACAAGGGTACGTGGTGCGGTGGCTGGCGGGTTCCGAGCGAGTCTCCGAGGAGGCCTACGAGACCCTGGTCGGCGACTGGAAGAGCATCTATGTCAAGGCGCCGAAGGATGCGCTTGTAAAGCTTCGTGCGCAGCAGGCGTCCCAGCCGATGTCGGCGATCGCCCGCGAAGCCTTGGATGACCCTGAGTTCGATGTCGCCGCTGTCAAGGAGCTCGGACGCATAGCTGGCTCCGGAAGGTGACGACCGCGGCGTCGGCGTCCTGGTTGAGCGCGGGATCGCAGGACACGTGATCGGACTCCCCTACTGCCAGTTGGAACGTCATTGTCACGGGCCGAGAAGCTCGAGACCATGAAGGTTCGGTCTGGCAGGAGCGGAGCCGTTCGATTCCTTGCCGCCGAATGATCCAATCACGGCCCTCCCCCGCAAGGTCCTCCGCACGATCCAACTCGTCCACCTCCTCGGGTCCGGCGGCCGTCCATACGACACAGATCCGCCACTGGTCTTTGATCCTGATGCTGCGCTGCCCGGCACGATCACCCTTGAGAGCTTCGAGCCGATTGCCGGGTGGGACGCGGAGATCCTCGATGGGCTCCGCTGATCCCAGCTGACGAAGCTTGCGCAGTGCAACCCGGTGGATCCTCGGATCGATCGAGCGCACGCGCTCACGACGCCACAGCCGTTCGGTCGCCTTGTCGCCGAACGATCTGATCACACGACCAGCAAATATCGGAAAGCGCCAATAGCGCTAGACGTTAAACCTGAATTCCACCACGTCGCCGTCGGCCATGACGTAGTCCTTGCCCTCCATGCGCACCTTGC
>CAYRLV010000974.1:0-1209 GCA_964425155.1 uncultured Ornithinicoccus sp.
TGATGAACTTGCGCTTGGGCGTGGCGAAGTAGCGGTAGGCCACGTCGATGGTGATGCCCTGCTCGCGCTCGGAGCGCAGGCCGTCGGTCAGCAGCGCCAGGTCGGTGTAGTCGTAGCCTCGAGCCTTGCTGGTGGTCTCGACGGCGTCCATCTGGTCCTCGAAGATGGCCTTCGAGTCGAGCAGCAGGCGCCCGATGAGGGTGGACTTGCCGTCGTCGACGGAGCCGGCCGTGGCAAAACGCAGCAGATCCATGGTTTAGAAGTAGCCCTCTCGCTTGCGGTCTTCCATCGCGGCCTCGGAGAAGCGGTCGTCGCCGCGGGTTGCGCCGCGTTCGGTGACCGTGGCCACCGCGGTCTCCTCGATGATCTCGTCCACGGTCGACGCGTCGGACTTCACGCATCCCGTGAGCGTCATGTCGCCGACCGTGCGGAATCGCACCTTCTCCTTGGTGATCGACTCACCCTGGCGCGGCTGCACGGCGTCCGAGGCCGACAGCAGCATCCCGTCGCGGGCGATGACCTCACGCTCGTGGGCGAAGTACAGCGACGGCACCTCGATGCCCTCCCGCCCGATGTAGGACCACACGTCCAGCTCGGTCCAGTTGGACAACGGGAAGACACGCATGTGCTCGCCCTCGTGCAGCTTGCCGTTGTAGAGGTTCCACAGCTCCGGCCGCTGGTTCTTGGGGTCCCACTGGCCGAAGTCGTCGCGGTGGGAGTAGACGCGCTCCTTGGCGCGGGCCTTCTCCTCGTCCCGTCGGCCGCCGCCGAAGGCCGCGGTGAAACCCTCCCGCTCGATGGCGTCGAGCAGGGTGCCGATCTGGAGCCGGTTGCGGCTGGTCTTGCCGTCGTCCACGACGACGCCGTTGGCGATCGCCTCGTCGACCGACGCGATGATCATCCGGACACCCAGCCGCTCGATCCACCGGTCCCGGGTCTCCACCACCTCGGGGAAGTCGAACCCGGTGTCGACCTGCATCACCGGGAACGGGATGCGCGCCGGGTAGAAGGCCTTCTCCGCGAGCCGCAGCATGCAGATCGAGTCCTTGCCGCCCGAGAACAACAGCACCGGCTTGCGGAACTCCGCCGCCACCTCGCGGAAGATGTGGATCGACTCGGACTCGAGCTCGTCGAGCTCGCTCATCCGGTAGTCAGTGTGCGCGGACATCGTCAGGGGATTCCCTCCTTCAGGCTGGCCGCAACTCTACA
>CAYRLV010000975.1:0-1207 GCA_964425155.1 uncultured Ornithinicoccus sp.
CGGTTCAGCGCGTGTCGCACGGCCGCCGGCGTCGATATCCGTCGGTGCGTTCTGGCACGCTGTGCTCTGTCAGTCGATCGCCGGGGGGATGAGATCCAAATGTCGTGGGGGTTGAGGGGTCCGCTGCGCGCAACGTTCGAGGTGGCCCGGCTCTTGGGTCGACAGTTGCGGTGGAGTTACCGATTTTGGCCCGAGCACACCTACGAACAGTTGCGCCCCGGACAGCTCGTGAAACTTGACCTCGTCCTTCACGAACGCTGGCACGAGGCTGCCGTGAGCAACTTGGAGCGTCGTGGCTGGCAGCAGGTGGCCGCTCTCGTGGAAGGAGGCAGGTGCACCGTCCATCTCAGGCGGCGGCTCGGCTTGTCCCCCGGTGAAACCGGGCTGGATGAGGCATTCGAGCGCGTCATGCCGGTGCTCGAGAGAGCTGCCATCCCGGTGCAGAAGATGCGCCTCTCGAAGGACTTTCCGTCGATCCAGTGGTGGGACAGCGCCCGCCCAAGCGATGCGGACGGCGGGCTCACCCGCACCTACCTCCCACCCAAGTCGACCGCTAACGCGCGGCCAGCCCCAGACCTCCCTCGGGATCGACTGAGGGCAGAGCGGGCTGTCTCGGCCATCAGTATCGTGCTGGGCGCCGTGGCAGCCTGCCTGCTCGCTGAACCATGGCTCGCCATTCTGCTTGCGGCCTCCTTCGTGCCCCATCTCTTGGTCCCGGTCGTCGGCGCCTGTTGGATTCCGCCTACGCAGCGGTCCGCTCTGCTCGATAAAGCCAGCCGCGACACACGCTCAGTGCTCTTGTCGCTCACGGGGGAAATGCGGGACAAGCTGAGGCAACAGTTGCACTGGTCACAGATCCTGTCGAGCGCGGCATGGTGCCTTCTGGTCGGAATTCTGCTCGGGTTCCTAGGGACACAGATGTTTGCCGCTGTGCAGAGTGCTTCCCCGCCTGGAGAC
The DNA here is from genome assembly GCA_964425155.1 of uncultured Ornithinicoccus sp. Taxonomy (GTDB): domain Bacteria; phylum Actinomycetota; class Actinomycetes; order Actinomycetales; family Dermatophilaceae; genus Segeticoccus. Next base: position 958 of record CAYRLV010000975.1, read on the forward strand.
GGAGGGTCTGGATCACACCTGCTCCGCGATGGTGCCCTGTTCATCGGCGGAGCCCTGGTCGCTGTGCTTCTCGTATGGTACGCACTCGGCCCCCTTGTCTCCGAGGTGAGTCCGTGGGTGCGCAGCCGTGTGCTCCGTCCGGCTGGCGCGCTGGCGATATTGGCAATCTTTGCTGGCCTCCGGTGGTTCTCCTATTCCTACGGGGCGGGCCTCTCCCTGCCGGACATGGGAGTGCCTAGGATCAAGATCC
>CAYRLV010000976.1:0-1206 GCA_964425155.1 uncultured Ornithinicoccus sp.
GTTGCGCAGCCCGGTGTCCTTGGCCGCGCGGATCCGGTCCTCGCACCGGGCCCGGCGTCGTTGCCGCAGCTCCAGCGCCGGCAGATCGCCGCCGGGGTGGTTGGTGGCAAAGCAGGTGATCCGGTGTCCGTCGACGTCGGTCAACCGCAGTTGGGCACCGGGGTGAGGGCGTTCCTTACGGGCGATCACCCGCATCCCGGGCGGCCACGTGTCCAGGTGCAGGTGCTCGGTCAGCTCGGCCACCCAGGCCCCGTCGCGGACCTGCTCCTCGGCGTCGATCGCGGGCACCCACGCCGAGGCCGGCACTACCTTGATCGCCTCGGCGACGTCAGCGCGGGCGTAGAACCCGACGGTGTAGTCGATGCCCCGCTCGGCCAGCGCCTGCAAGAAGTCGTGGGTGCAGGCCGCGGTGTCGGTGCGAATCACCAGGTGCTCCCGCTCGGCGACGGTGAGCTGGGCCTCGACCAGTTCGAGCATCGCCAAGTGGTCACTGGCGGTCCCGGCGTTGGCATTGCCGCGCCGGTTGATCCCGGCCAGTCCTTCCCCGGTCCCGCCGCCACCATGGTCCAGGTAGGACATGAGCGGGTGAAACCCGAAGCCACGCTTGTAGGTCGGGGCCGCGGTCTCTTTCTCGCTGTGCGCGTCCACCAGTGTCGCGTCGATGTCGACCACCACCTCATCGCCGGCGGTCGCCGGTGACAGCTCCTGCACTCGTGCCCGGGCCCGCGCGCGTGCCGTGCGCAGCGCCGCCAATGCCTGGTCCCCGGCGGCAGCCAGGGCATCGACCAGCCGGCTGATCGTCGCCGTGGAGGCGATCGGGCCGAACAGTCCCGACCCGGTCCGCAGCAAGGCCACGTCGGCGGGACAGTCGCCGCCGACGGCCAGCATCACCGCCAGGTCCAAGATCACCTTGCCCGGGTCATGCACCGCCATCGGCTTACGCCAGGGCCCCAGCTGCTGCGACAAGGCAGCCGCCAGGCCGCTGACCCGTGCGGTCTCGACCAGCAGCTGGGTCCCGGCCAGCGACACGCACCCACCGGCATCGGCGCGGACATGGACACGAGGGATAGACCGGTTACGCTTCACCTACGGAGTGCCTTCCGCTCGGGTTTGCTTGCGACGTCGTAATCACAAGTTTCCCGCGCCGGACAGGCACTTCCGTGCATTACCGGCCCGTGTCACCCCTCCGGCCGTGAAACGGCGAGG
>CAYRLV010000977.1:0-1203 GCA_964425155.1 uncultured Ornithinicoccus sp.
GCAGGCACGGGCAACGGGGAACCCACGCGGGGCGATCACCCCACCGATGCTCCCCACTGCCGGCCCGGCGCGACGTCGCCACCCAGTGCCGTGCAACCCGGGCCACAGGGGCGCAGCCGCCCGGTCCACCCGCGGGAGGTGAGGACGGCCGCCACGTCGCGTGCGGTGGCGCAACACTGCACGCTCACGTCGACCCAACCCACCCGCACCGGCAGCCAGCCCTCGACTGCCGAGGCCCGATCGCGGCGGAGGTCGTCGAGGCGGCCCGCCCCGACGTGCCCGACCTGACCGTCGACCTCGACGAGCACCCTCTGCTCCTGGTAGGCGTTGTCGTCCCGGCGCCGGCGCCCACCGCGCACGCTGCGCAGCTGCCGGGTGGCCGGGGGCAACCCGTGTGCGCGTTCGACCCGACGGATGTAGCGCAGCTCGGCGATGCTCTCGGCACCGTCAGCAACGTCCTCCAGTGCCACGCCTAGCAGATCCCGCCAGCGGTATCGAGCACGCCGGTCCAGCGCCCGCCGGATCCGCAGTGGGGTGGTCCGCCGCCGCGCGCAGGCCGCGGCCACCCAGGCCTGGGCTCCGGCGGCGTCGGCGGCCCCGGCCAGGTCGAGCACGGTGTCCTCGACGGTGGTGCACGGCGGCCACGCCGCCCGACGGTGCCGTCTCTGGTCGAGCCGACGAACGCGCGACACGGCCACGCCTTCCGGCGACACGATCCTGCGGGTATGGGGAATCTGCACCTCGAGGACCTCCGGCGCCTCGTCGAGCAGACCGAGCTCCACCGCAGCCGACCGGCCCGCCAACACAGCGCCGTCACCGCAGGCCAGGACGGCCGCGGACGCCCGTGTCGGTGCCTCGACCGGGCCGTTGTGGCAGACGTATACACCGGGGTGCAGGCGTTGCCACCGCTGCGACGTGCATCGCCAACGGATCTGCTCGAGCGTGAGTCCGGCCGCCACGCACTGTCCGCGAGTGAGCACATCGCGCTGTCGCTCCGCCAGCTGATCGAATGAGGGCATGCCCTCGAGGTTGTCGGGCTGGGCGCACGCACGGGAGGCGAGAGGGGCCGACTGTGGACGACGTGGCGCCCGGCCGCAGAACTGGGGAAAACGCCCGGGGTGGAGCTCGGCTCCACGGCGCACTGCGAGAACGGGGAACCCACGCGGGGCGATCACCCCACCGATGCTCCCCGCTCCCGGGGTG
>CAYRLV010000978.1:0-1202 GCA_964425155.1 uncultured Ornithinicoccus sp.
GGTGAGCACGCGGCAGACGACGAGGCACGCGGGAATGCCAGGGGCCGGTCGCGGCGTTGGGCAGGAGGAGACCGACCGAAGGAGTGCCGTCTTGCTCGTTGCCCCCCACGCCCCCTCACCGGGGGCCCTGTCCACCGCGCACGGCTCGGGAAGTGAAGGTCGCCCGTCGGCACTAGGCTGGTCGGTGATGACTGACGACCAGAGCACCTCCACGGCGGCCGAGGCCCAGCGCGAGCTCGACGCGACCGTGGACGTGAGCACCGAGACCCCCGCCGAGCGCGCGGCGCGCTTCGAGCGGGAGGCGATGCCTTACCTTGACCAGCTCTACAGCGCGGCGCTGCGCACCACCCGCAACCCGGCGGACGCCGAGGACCTCGTGCAGGAGACGTTCACCAAGGCGTTCGCCGCCTTCCACCAGTACCGTCCGGGCACCAACCTCAAGGCCTGGCTCTACCGGATCCTCACCAACACCTACATCAACTCCTACCGCAAGAAGCAGCGCCAGCCCCAGCAGTCGGACGCCTCGGACGTCGAGGACTACCAGTTGGCCCGGGCGGAGTCGCACGACTCCCGCGGGCTGCGCTCGGCCGAGACCGAGGCCCTCGACCACCTGCCCGACTCGGACGTCAAGGCCGCCCTCCAGCAGATCCCGGAGGACTTCCGGCTGGCGGTCTACCTGGCCGACGTCGAGGGCTTCGCCTACAAGGAGATCGCGGAGATCATGGACACCCCGATCGGCACCGTGATGTCGCGGCTGCACCGTGGCCGCCGGCAGTTGCGTGAACTGCTCACCGACTACGCCGTGGACCGCGGTTTCGTCTCCCAGGGGGCCGGGTCATGACCTGCGGAGACGGCAACGGCACCGAGAACAGCGACTCCGACTGTCGAGAGGCCCTGCTCAAGGTCTACGAGTACCTCGACGGCGAGATGGGTCCCGGCGACTGCGAGCGGATCCGGCAGCACCTGCAGGAGTGCGGGCCGTGCCTGCGGGAGTACGACATCGACCAGGCACTCAAGGCGCTGATCCGGCGCTCCTGCCAGTGCGAGAGCGCCCCGGAGACGCTGCGGACCCAGATCATGGCCAAGATCACGACGGTGACCGTCACCACCCGGATCGAGCGGGCGGACTGATCGGTCGCGGCACGCGCGAGGGCCCCTGCCACATCGGCAGGGGCCCTCGCGTTCGTCCGCCTGGTCAGGCG
>CAYRLV010000979.1:0-1200 GCA_964425155.1 uncultured Ornithinicoccus sp.
AGCGTTGTGCCGCCACCGCCGACGAGTACGGCCTGCCCGGCAACTACGCGGCCGGGGCCAACATCGCGGCCTTCATCCAGGTCGCGGACGCCATGCTCGCGCTCGGGGTAGTCTGACGCCACCACACGGGGAGGCGTCATGGAGAGTCTGTCGAACCCGCAGATCGCCGCGGTGGCCTTCGGGCTCGTGGTATTCGGCATGGTGGTGGGCGCGGTCTTCAGTGCCGTCGCCTGGCGGCTCATGCACCGTGCCGGCAACACGCCCCGGGTCTCGTCACCGGAGGAGGTCTACCGTCCGGTGGTCCTCATCACCACGGTTGGCGGTGCGATCGCCGCGGTCGTCTTCGTGGCGATTGCGCTCGCCGTGTGACGGTGCGGGCGGCACCACGCTTGCCTCCGCGCGGGCGTTCCCTCAGCCGAGAGCGCGGGTGAAGGCTCCGTGGAGGCGCGCGCCGAACAGCACGAAACGCACCAGCTCCACCTCACCGAGGTCGACGTCGCCGTCTGGCGTGACCTGCGTCCCGCGCTCGAACGAGTCGCGCACCGTCGTCACCGCGATGTCGGCCACCTCGTCCGCGTCCCAGCCGTAGACGCCGGCGCTGACGGCCGGTATCGCGATGGTCCGTGCCCCGACGACAGCGGCAACGGCGAGGGACTGCGCGAAACACGACTCGAGAAGCGCCGGATCCGTCTGCCCGACATGACGATTCGGGCCGACCGTGTGGACGACCCACCGGCAGGGCAGGTTGCCGGCACCGGTGGCCACGGCCGCGCCGACCGGGAGCCCGTCGGGGAGCTGGTCCTTGCGCAGCTGTCGGCACTCCTCGAGCAGCGCCGGCCCCGCCGCGGCGTGGATCGCGCCGTCGACACCACCGCCGCCGAGCAGCGAGCGGTTGGCGGCGTTGACGATCGCGTCGACCTGTTGCGTCGTGATGTCGCCCTCGACGACCTCGATCCGGCCTTGCCGTGCGTCTATGGCTCCCATGGCTCCCACGGTACGCACCTCCCGCCCCACCGTGACGTCCTGCGTTGTGGTTGCCGGGGTGGCCGGTTCGCAGGACGTCTCGGGTGGGTGCGCGGCTACCGCGGCGTCCTCGGTCTGGCCCCCTGGCCCTCGTGGCGGCCTGAGCCTCTCGCGTCACCGAGGACGTCCTGCGTCGTGGTTGCCGGTTCGACCGGTTCGCAGGACGTGAATGGCGGG
>CAYRLV010000980.1:0-1196 GCA_964425155.1 uncultured Ornithinicoccus sp.
CTGCCCAGTTTGCCAGCGCGGCTTGACCCCCAAGGCGCGTTGATTCGCCGTCCCGCCACTCCGATGGTCTGTGACGCGGGCCCGGGTGGGGTCCACGCCTTACCGCCACGGAAAAGGGTGGTGCTTCGGCCAGCGGCGAGGTGGGTAGGAGCTCATGTGGCCTGATGGAGCATCCGGAGCCCGTTCGCGTGGTGCGTGATGCCGAACTGCTGGGGGCCGACCCGACGTCCGGGATGCTTCGTCGGCGTGCCTTCGAGTCACCCGGCCTGTGGGCGGGGCAGGTGGTGACCGAGCCCGGCGCCTTCTCCGGGTGGCACCACCATGACTCCAACATCTCCATGCTCTATGTCGTCCGGGGGGTGCTCCGACTCGAGTGCGAGGGTGTCGAGGGCTGGGTCGACGCCGTCGCGGGCGACTACGTTCGAGTGCCGGCGTTCACCGTGCACCGAGAATCGAACCCTGGCCGCGTGCCGTCCTTGGCCGTCATCGCGCGGTCCGGTAGGGGCGTCCCGACGGTGAATGTGTCGCATGCCCCACCCCCGCACGCCTGACGCGGCGCCGCCGGCGCTGCGCCGCCCTTGCCGGGGTGAGGTCTGCCGCACTCCACTCGGTCACGGCTTGCCAGCGGCGTCAGGATGAGTGCCAACGCTGACCTGCCTTTTCGCCGCGAGTACCGCGTCATGTCGCTGGGTCGAGGTGCCCCAGAGAGGCATCACCTGGTAGGCGAAGAAGGTCCCGATCGCTGCTCGCCCGGGCTGTCTCACCAACGAACTCAGTCGCCCGGCGGCACCTGGAAGGCACGCACCTCGATCCTGCCGCCGAGGGCCTTCGATGCCCGGGCGGCCCACTCGAGTGCAGCCTTCTCGTCAGCCACGTCGATCACCCAGAAGCCGCCGAGGTATTCGGGAGCCTCGACAAAGGGGCCGTTGACGGTGCTCAACGACTCACCGGTGTTGTCGACCGTGATGGCGCTCGAGGGGGGCATCAGCCCACCTGCGAAGACGAAGGCGCCACTCGCCGTGAGCTCCTCGAGGATCGCGGTGGTGGCAGCCATGGCGGCCTCCAGCTCGGCTGGGTCCATGGTCTCCATGGTCGGCTCCTCGTCGGAGTCGTGCGGAACGGAGAGCAGGTATTGGGTCATGCCCAAGAGGACCGTGCCGGCCGCCCATAGTCATCGGACCGACAGCGATCGACCA
>CAYRLV010000981.1:0-1196 GCA_964425155.1 uncultured Ornithinicoccus sp.
GGCCACCGCCGGCCCCGGCACCCGAGCCCGCGCCCGCCCAGGCCCCCGCCGGACCGTCACCGGGCAGCCCGGCCAGCCCCGGGCATGCCGGCGCGGCACTCGCGCGCGAGTCGATCCGTACCACCCGCCACGCCCCGCGGCAGACGGCCGACCACAACGGCGCGTCCGCAGCGGCGGCGGACGGGGAGGACATCGCCCCGGACGAGGACGTCGACCGGGACGACGCCGTGCTCGACGACGGCTTCGGCTCGCACACCGAGTTGCTCGCCCAACACCTGGGGGCCGAGGTCATCGAGGACGATCCGCAGCCCTGAGTCGCCCGACTACGCTTGCACCCTGACGTCACACCACTTGGAGGAACCGTGTTCGGCAACACCGACATGAACGCCCTGCTCGAGCAGGCCCAGGCCATGCAGGCCCAGTTGCAGTCCGCTCAGGAGGAGCTGAAGGACACCGAGGTGACCGGCACCGCAGGTGGCGACCTGGTGACGGCGACCATGAACGGGTCGATGGAGTTGATGAAGCTCGACATCAAGCCCGAGGCCGTCGACCCCGAGGACGTGGAGGGACTGTCCGACCTGGTGGTCGCCGCGGTCCGTGACGCCCAGCACAACGCCCAGGCGCTGGCCAACTCCAAGCTCGGCCCGCTCGCCGGAGGAGCCGACCTCGGCGGGATGGGCCTGCCCGGTATGGGCGGCTGACGAGTGTACGAAGGCCCGATCCAGGACCTGATCGACGAGCTCGGACGGCTCCCCGGCATCGGGCCCAAGAGCGCGCAGCGGATCGCCTTCCACCTGCTCGCCGCCGACCCCGACGACGTGGCACGGCTCGCCACCGCGCTCACCACCGTGAAGTCGACGGTGAAGTTCTGCGAGGTGTGCTTCAACGTCTCCTCCGACACCCGCTGCCGGATCTGCCGGGACCCGCGGCGCGACGAGTCGGTGATCTGTGTCGTGGAGGAGTCCAAGGACGTCCCGGCGATCGAACGCACCCGGGAGTTCCGCGGCCGCTACCACGTGCTCGGTGGGGCGATCAGCCCGATCGACGGCATCGGCCCCGACCAGTTGCGGATCCGGGAACTGCTGCACCGCCTCGGTGACGGCACGGTGACCGAGGTGATCATCGCCACCGACCCCAACCTGGAGGGGGAGGCGACCGCCTCGTACCTGTCCCGGCTGTTGTTGCCGATGGGCATC
>CAYRLV010000982.1:0-1190 GCA_964425155.1 uncultured Ornithinicoccus sp.
CGCTCGGTCCCACCACTGCCCGGTTGCCTTGGTGGGTCTGTCATCACTGTGGCGCGAGGGCGCGCGCGCCGAGTCCGTCGAGGTGCCTAGTCGGGTGCCTAGCCGGGCGACGTGGAGCGCCCGGGCTCTCGAGCCGGTACCGGTCGAGCTCCCGACGGCCGTGTAGGCCAGCTGTCATTGACCGGGTGGCGTCACGGTGAAATCGCGGGGCAGTGGGTTGGTACCCCTCGCGTTCACCCGATGTCGGCGAGGGCGGCCCTCAGCTCGGAACGCGAAGTGATCCCGAGTTTCACGAACACCTTCCGCAGGTGGTATTCGGCGGTGCGCCCGCTGATGAACAACTGCGACCCGATGTCTCTGTTGGTGAGTCCATCGCGCGCCAGCCGCGCGACGTTGAGTTCTTGGTCGGTGAGTTGCTCCACTGTGGCTGCAGTCGGCATACGGACGCTCTCTCCGGCGGTCTGCAACTCACGCTGCGCGCGCTCGGCGAAGCCGAGCATGCCACAGTCCACAAACCCTTGGTATGCGACGCGGAGCTGCTCACGCGCGTCCACCCGCCGGTTCTGCCGGCGCAACATCTCTCCATAGAGCAACCGGCTACGGGCCACCAGGATCGGCACCCGCACGCGGATGAAGCGTTCGATGGCCTCCCGGTAGAGGACCTCCGCCTGCTCGCCGTCCTGCAACTGGGCCTGGGCCAGCGCGACGAAGGCCAGAGCCCAGTCGTTCTCGCCCACGGGCCGGGTGACGCGGATCATGTGCTCGACCGACTCCTCCGCCAGCGCCCCGTCCCCGGTCCGCGCTGCCGCCTCGACGACCTCGAGCAACGTGCGCATCGCGTGCCCGAGCTCGTCGGCGTACGGCAGCTCACCGCGTGCCGAGGCGAGCGCTTCGTGGTAGCGCCCGGCGGCGTTGTAGGCCAGTGCCTCTGCAAAGTTGGCGACCGTCAACGCATACCCCTCACCTCGTGCGTGGGCGTCGGCACGCAGTTCCCTCGCGCGCAGCTCGACCTCGTCCAGCTGCCCGCGATAGGCGGCGAGGAATATCCGCCCGTACTTGGGCAACGGATGACCCGTGACGGACAGGATGACGTCGAGCTCATCACAGACGGACTCCGCCGCCTCCAGACTGCCGTCGAACGTCCGCACGACCATCTGCAGGCTGAGCGCCATGGGCAGCACGCCCAGGGC
>CAYRLV010000983.1:0-1190 GCA_964425155.1 uncultured Ornithinicoccus sp.
GCACCCCTCATCCGTGGTGGAGCCGCCGCGTTTCCAGTTCGTGCAGGACGTCTCCGGCCCCGGCTTCCAGCCGAGCGATCTCGTCGGCGTCGACCTTGTCGCGCCACGCGCGAGCCACCTCCGCCGGTGTTCGGTCGAAGTTGTGCAGGGCGGAGGACTCGCCAGCCCCCGCCGGGCCGACGGTGAAGAGACGGGCGGCACTGTCGTCCCAGTCCAGGGAGCAGGCTTCAAAGAGGCGTCGCGCCGCGGACGGTCCCCCTGCCGCCAACTCCTCGTGAGAGACGATCACGCAGGCAGACAGCGATCCAGCGTCGGTGACTGCGGCTTGATAAAGGGTGCTCCAGGTCGTGCCCATGGCGCCGAGCTCGTCGTCCGGCCAGCTGCCGGACTCTCCACCGGCCAGCACGAGGGATCGGCTCGACCGCACCGCGGCCAGCACCTCGCGCGGCTGTGCTGTCCACCCGACCCGGCGGAAGCTGGCCAGCATCGCCCCTGGGTGGCGATAGACGATGATCGGCAGCGCTCCGGTCACGGTCTGCAACGTGGGCAGCGACAGCATGGCGAAGGGGTCCTTCACCACGAGCCTCGTCCACGGGAGTGGTCCGGCCCACTGCCGCTTGCCGTAACGGCTGTAGGCGAGGGGATTGAGGCCTTGGTAGGTCGCGCGCAGCTGGCGGCACTGTCGCGGTGACGGGTCCTCCAGCCGCGTCCACCCGGTCAGGCTTCGGCCCAGCGCGTACTGGGCGCCGCGCGGATTCATCGGTTCCCGCCCCGCGAGCGCCGTGCCGGGTGAGCAGGACAACAGCCGAGCCAGCCAGGTCGTCCCGGACCGGGGCATACCGGTCACCAGGATCGGTGACGGGCGCCGGCGCGTCACTCCCAGCTCCACGGACGGTGCAGCGTCAGGTCGCCGATGTCGTATCCGTAGCTGGCCATTTCCTCACCGAAGCGCTCTTCGATGAGCCGCCTGCGGTGTCGTTGGAGTGGGGTGCCGTGCGCCATCTTCTCCCAGCGTTGCACGTAGGGGAGCGAGCGCCGAGGGTCGAGACGCTGGTGCGGGATCTCGCCGGTGAGCCCGAGGAAGTTCGCCACCCGGGTCAGGGTCTCGCACGGTTGGTCGACCAGGTCCTCGTAGCGCAGGACGTGCAGGCGATCGAGGTGCGCCGCATCCTCCCGCAGCGTCCGGTGCG
>CAYRLV010000984.1:0-1186 GCA_964425155.1 uncultured Ornithinicoccus sp.
GAGAGCGGCGACGATCTGTTCCTCCCGCTCCTTCGTCAATCGCACCATGGGGACAGGGCAGCTGAGTGCATACAACGGCGGCTGTTCACGGCCAACGGCGACCGCCAGGCAACGTAATCCCATGGCCGTCTCTTGGTCGTCGATGGCGTAGCCACGCTCACGAGTGCGCTCGAGTTCCTCCTGCAATGCGCCATGATCCGTGATGGTGTGATCGGTGTAGGCGGGGAGCACGTCGGGGATAATGGACTGGACCTCCTCCCAGTCACGTTCGGCCAGCATCGACTTTCCGAGACCGGTCGCCCAGGCTGGCATCCTGCGTCCGGGCTGCGCGACGATGGACAATGAGTGCATCGACTGCATCGTGACCAGGTAGACGACGCTGTCGTGGTCGAGCCGAGCGAGGTGCACTGTCTCGTTGAAGCGTCTGGAGAGTTCGTCCATCACCGGTCGGGAGCGCTGTGCCATGTCATCGGTCTGCACGAATGCGGCCCCGACGAGGAGAGAGCGAACTCCGAGTCGGTACTTCCCGTCCGCCAGCGCCAGCCACCCTCGTCCGACCAGCGTGGTCAACAACGCGTAGGCGCTGGCGCGGGGGATCTGCAGCTCTTCGGCGATGTCGCGCAGGCTCAACGGCTCGTCTCGCGTGCTGAGCAGCTCAAGGGCGTCGACGGTGCGCTCGGCGGACTTGACCGGTCGGACACCGGCCACCTTGTCGGGCGCGGATGTATTGGCCATGCTCGGGACGTTAGCGGACGACATACATCCCTCCTGATTCGTGGCCGACGGGGCCCGGCGTCGGCCACAATTGTAGACAAGATCTCGGACTGTAGACGTCCGGAGGGCACGTCGCTTAACGCTTCCTGCTTGTCACAAGTGTAGACATAGTCTTCAATGATAGACATGACTGCAATCAAAACCCCTGCTCGTGTGGTGGTCCTCGGCGTCGTCGACGAAGCCCAGCTGGCTCGACTGCAGGAGCACTGCGCGGTCGAGGTGGTCGCGCACGCCGAGGTCGACGCCCCGACCGGCCGAGCGGCCCTGTCTCGTGCCGACGGCTTGCTCGTGACCGGTCAGTTCCCGGTCGACCAGTGGCTGCTGGACGCCGCGCCGAACGTCTCGGTTGTCTCGTTGCGCGCAGTCGGCCACGACAGCGTCGACCTGGCCGAGTGCGACCGCCGCGGCGTGC
>CAYRLV010000985.1:0-1186 GCA_964425155.1 uncultured Ornithinicoccus sp.
GCCGTGGCCGCTTGAATCAACCATCGTGGTGGCGCCGGGGGCCTCATTCATCTCCCAATCCGCTATGACCGGGAGTCCCCCTGCGGGTGGATCATCCACCGGCGGGCTGTCAACACCCGGGCAAATCGCGGCGGTCCTGACCGCGGCCCCAAGCTTCTCGTCATCCGAGCCCAGGATTCCTACGTCATGGCCACATGCGATGCCCTCCACTTTGTGCCCGTCATACCGGCCCAGCTCAGCCGGGGTGGTCAGGCGCATCGCCGGCTTCCCGGACTTCCAGATGCCCTTGACGCTCCCGACATCGTAGACAGCGGAGGCGAACGGCCCACGGTTTCCGGGGTCCGAAGCCGACGAGGCGAGGATGTGGTCATCAGCAATCGTCAAGCTTGTGACCTGTCGAGCCGCGGTGGTCGGATACGGAACTTGTACCTTGCCTAGAGTCATCGGACCGAAGGCACCGGTGCCGGGGCTGAACGTTGCCGCCCTGAAATGGGCGGGGTGGGTAGCGGATCCCCTACTGGCCCACACAGCAATAATCGACCCGTCCACCGACGACAATGCGAGACCTTCAACTTGGTTGAGACTGCCTGGCAGCGTGAACTCACTCTTGACCGTGACGGCGTCACCGCTGATGCTGACGACCCAACCGTGCCCCGAGCTCTCCAGAACCACGAACTCGTTGCTCGAACCAGGGACCGCGGCAACCGATTCCAAGTCGCTCGGTGACTGGCCGCCAGGCCACGCGAGGGGAGTGACCACCGCGTCTGTGCTGAGCAACGCAACATGGTTCTGCGTTGCCTTCTTGTTGTCCCGCACGACCACCCAGCCCGAGGCTGCCGGCGCAATGCCACTGATGTTGGCCGTGATCCCGGACCCAATGTTCGTCCAGGTGTCTGGTACTGCCGCCGCCGGGGAGCAGACCACCGCGGTCATGCCGAGGGCGCACCCAACAGCAATGAGCGAGATCCGAGTGATGTTCCGCATCCTTTGACGGTACTCATTTGACCTCGGCTAAGGAGCCTTTTCGAGAATTGGGCAGGCTCCCCTCCGCCGAGGACACGCCGCGGTCGGGCGCGGGGGCTCCACGGGGCAGCCGGCGGGTCTCAGGATGAGCCAGCGACGGCAGCGGCCGTGGCCACGTCGCCGAGCAGGACGGCCTCCATCAGCCGGCTCGCCCAGCGCAGGA
>CAYRLV010000986.1:0-1185 GCA_964425155.1 uncultured Ornithinicoccus sp.
ACGTCACCGGCTGGATCACCTGGGTCGCCGTGGTCACCACCGCGCCGATCGAGGTCGAAGCCGTGCTCCAGTACGCGACGAAGTACGCGCCCTTCACGCACGAGCACAAGGTGAACGGCGAGATCGTGCACACCCTGACGGGGCTGGGCTACGTCACCGCGGCGGTCCTCATGGCGATCTTCGTGGTCATCAACTACTTCGGGGTTCGATGGTTCGCCCGCGTCAACAACGTGCTGGTCTGGTGGAAGCTGTTCATCATCGTGCTGGTCGTCCTGGCCTTCTTCCTGACCGCCTTCCACGGCGAGAACTTCTCCTCGATGGGCTTCATGCCGGAGGGTTGGCACGGTGTCTTCACCGCGATTGCCACATCTGGGATCGTGTTCTCCTACTTGGGATTCCGGCAGGGAATCGAGCTCGCTGGCGAGACCGACAACCCCAAACGCAACGTGCCGCTCGCGGTGGTCGGGTCGGTGCTGATCACCGGTCTCATCTACGTCGCGCTGCAGGCGGCCTTCATCGGCTCGCTGAAGCCGAGCGTCCTCACCGACAGCGGCACCTGGGCCAACCTGAACTTCGCCAACGACTTCGGTCCGTTGGCCGCGGTCGCGACCATGCTGGGGCTGACCTGGCTGGCGTGGTTGCTCTACGCGGACGCCATCATCTCCCCGGGCGACACGGGCTTCATCTTCACCACGGTGACCGCTCGCATCTCCTACGCCATGGGCAAGAACGGCAATGCGCCCCGCTCGCTGGCGAAGACGACCGACCGTGGGGTTCCCCTGGTGGGTCTGATCGTCGCGTTCGTCGTCGGGCTGATCGTGTTCCTGCCGTTCCCGAGCTGGCAGCAGCTGGTCGGGTTCATCACGTCGGCAACCGTGATGTCCTTCGCGTCCGGGCCGCTGGTGCTGTCGGCGATGCGCAAGCAGATCCCCGAGCACGATCGGCCGTTCCGGCTGCCCGGTGGACACGTCATCCCGGTGCTGGCGTTCTTCTCGTCCAACATGATCGTCGTGTGGTCCGGCTGGACGGTCGTCTGGAAGCTGATGATCGCCGTGCTGCTCGGCCTGGTGCTCCTGGTCGGCTTCCAGACCCGCAAGGACACCCCGGACCTGGACTTCCGGGCAGGTGCCACGTGGTACCTCCCGTGGCTGGCCCTGCTGACCCTGGTGTCCTACATCAGCGACT
>CAYRLV010000987.1:0-1184 GCA_964425155.1 uncultured Ornithinicoccus sp.
ATCGACCTGATGGTCGACGAGCGCTGACGCCCGTCCGCGCCCGCTCGCACGCTCGCACAGCACCGACCGGACACCGCTTCGGCAAGGGCACTCGTCATACACCGTATGAGGTGACTCACCGAGCGGGTGTCCGGTCGGGGTGGGGGTGGTTACTTGGTGGACTCGTTGTACTGCTCGATGGCCGGCTTCACCGCGTTGGCGGCGTCGGTCATCGCCTTCTTCGGGTCCGCCCCGTTGATGACCTTCTCCAGACCGTCCTCCGACAGCTTGCGCGACTGCGGCATGACTCCGAGCAGGCAGCCCTGGGTCGGCTTGGACAGCTTGGTCTGCTGCAGCTGCTTCACCGCCACGTTGAACTGCGGGTACTGCTTGCGCCACTTGACGTCCAGCGGCTCCTGCAGCGCCTTCTTCGAGGCCGGGAAGTAGCCGGTGCCGGTGTGCCAGATCGCCTGGTTCTCCGGCTTGGCCAGGAACTTCACGAACTCCCAGGAGGCCTCCTTCTCGGCGTCGGTGTGGCCCACGCCGTCGATCCAGAGGGACGCGCCGCCGATGATCGGACCGCCGTCGCCCGGCTTGAGCTTGGGGTAGAAGCCGACGCCCAGCTCGAAGTTGCCCGCCTTGGCCGCCTCGGTGAACGACCCCACCTGGCCGGTGGACTCGAGGGTGATGGCGGTCTGGCCGGAGCTGAACGCCTTCTGCGCCTGCGAGGTGTCGCGACCGGTGTTGGCGGCCAGGCCGTCCTTGACCATCTTCTGCCACCAGCTGACGATCTTGACGGTGTCCGGTGAGTCGAACATGACCTTGGTGGCCTTGCCGTCGCGCCCGTTGCCCTTGTCGCAGTAGAGCTGGTTGTCGGTGGCGATGAACTGCTCGAGCAGCCACCCGTAGATCGCCGCGCCGAAGCCGTACTGGGCCGGCCCGCCGTGCTTCTTGGACAGCTTCATCGCGTCCTTGCGGATCTCGGCCAGCGTGGTCGGCGGCTTGTTGGGGTCGAGGCCGGCCTTCTTGAACAGCGTCTTGTTGTAGTAGAGCACCGGCATCGAGGTGTTGAACGGCATCGAGTAGAGCTTGCCGTCGATCGAGTAGTAGCCGGTGATGTTGGGCTGCAGGTCACTGACGTCCAGCTTGTCCCGGTCGATGAACTCCTGCATCGGCACGATCTGGCCGGCGTCGATCATGAACCG
>CAYRLV010000988.1:0-1182 GCA_964425155.1 uncultured Ornithinicoccus sp.
CGGCCAGGAAGTCGCCCTTGCCGAGGGGGGTGGACAGCAACCGTTCGAGGGTGCCGGAGGTGCGTTCCCGCAAGGTGGCGACGCTGGTCACGAGGAACATCACGACGAACGGGAAGAACCCGAGCAGCGGGGCGCCGATCTGGTCGAAGACCGGGCCGTCCTGGAAGACCCAGGCCAGCAGGCCGATCAGCAGGCTCGGCACCACGACGAGCATCGCGACGGTGCGCGGGTCGGCCCGCACCTGGCGCAGGACACGGTGCGCGGTGGCGAGCGTCAGCGTGGCGTTCATCGTGCGTCCTCCGCGGCAGTGGCTCCGGCGGCGTGGTCGATGAGGCGCAGGAACGCTTCCTCCGCGTCGGCGGCGCCGGTGCGTGCGAGCAACCCGTCCGGGGTGTCGTCCGCGAGGATCCGCCCGGCCCGCAGGAGCAGCAGCCGGTCGCACCGGCTCGCCTCGTCCATGACGTGGCTCGACACCAGCAGCGTGGTCCCGCGCTCGGCCAGCCGGTGGAACAGCTCCCACAGGTCGCGGCGCAGCACCGGGTCGAGCCCGACCGTGGGCTCGTCGAGCACCAGCAGGTCGGGTGAGCCGACCAGCGCGGCCGCGAGCGAGACCCGGGACCGTTGCCCGCCGGACAGTTTCGCCACGGGCGCCTCGGCGTGGTCGTCGAGGTCGACGGCGGCCACCGCCTCCCGCACCTGCTCGGGACCGGCCCCGGCCAGCTGGGCGAAGTAGGCAAGGTTCTGCCGCACGGTCAGGTCCGCGTAGACGCTGGGCGCCTGGGTCACGTAGCCGACGCGTGCGCGCAGCTCCGGCGACCCGGCCGGTTGCCCGAGCACGGTGACCGTGCCGCTGCGCACCACCTGCACGCCGACGATGGCCCGCAGCAGGGTGGTCTTGCCGCCACCGCTCGGGCCGAGCAGCCCCACGACCTGCCCCGTGGGGACGGACAGGGAGATGCCCGGCAGGACCGTCCGGGAGCCGCGCACCACGGTGAGGTCGTCGACGACGATCGCCGGTGCCGAATTATTCATCACATGATGAATATAGCCCTGCGGGACCCGCCGCGACAACCCTTCCCCCGATCACCGTGCGGAATCTTCGTGAGGTTCTGGCCCCGTATGAGGGCCGAAACCTCACGAAGATTCCTCACCGAGATTCCTCACGGAGATCGCTCACGGAGA
>CAYRLV010000989.1:0-1182 GCA_964425155.1 uncultured Ornithinicoccus sp.
CGATACAGTGTCGCGACACTAGCCATTTGGTCGACATCCGCGATGTTCCACCCGTCGTCAGAGGACGGTACCGGGACCGCGCGCTCATCAGTCCTGCCATGCTCGGGCAGGAGCCGACGGGCTCCGTCCGGCGTCCAAGCAGCGCCTTCGTGGCGCCGCCGGGTCAACTCAAACCGCATGCCGGGGAGTGTCGCAGGGGGCAGCGACACGACGCTGAGGCTCACCCGGATGTGCCTGGGATCCGGCAATCGTCAGGCGCAGATCGCGCGACGTGCGTCTAACCGCCGCAACAGGAGCGCCCGAGAACGACGGAGCGCCTCACGCAGCCCTGTGGGGGACATCAGCCCTCCGGGCGGAGACTATCGATCAGGGCGGCAAGTTCACGATCTGGGCTGACGTGGCCCTGGTACAGCGGACCGCACGGTGTCTTCGCCAGGCGGGCGCTCAGCGCGTCCAAGTCGGGCGCATCGTGGCGATGGGCAGTGGCCAGGAACGCGAACTCGGTCAGCATCCCGGTGAGCCGGCGGTCTGCGGTCGCGGTCAGCCGGACCGTGTCCATGAGCTCCATCTCGGCCTCAATCAGTTGCTCGGGCATCTGGTGGGCGCGGAGGACCTGGCCCACGGCGGATGGGAACCTGTCCAATAGGGTCGCCGCCGGAGCCATGGGGATCAGCACCGGCAGCAACGTGCGGTCGTTCACGAAGAGGGCTACGTAGGGGCGCCACCGCAGCAGGTTGGCATACCACGATCCGAGCACACCATCGGAGTGCTCGTCTGGGCTTGGCTCCCGCCCGGGGACACGGTCGCGGAACCGTTTGGTGCCGTGGACGATGACCATCACCTCATCATGCCCGGGCTCCGGCGGCACCGGCTCAGAAGATCCAAGGACACCGCACGGATCGGACCTTGCACCGTACGGCGGAGCCGCGTCCCTCCGCCGCGTGAACTACAGGCGCTCGCTGGCCACTCCAGCAACCAGGTAGGTGGAACGCGTGGCGGCCAGCGGCCTCATTGGGACCCTTGGCCTGCCTACCCTCATCGTCCGCGGCGCTGATATCGAGCCCGATCAGCGCGGCGCATGCCTCAGCGAGGCGCGTCACCACGGTGCGATAGTCCCGTCCCAGGAAAACAGCTGACCGGTGGGTCCGTCGTCCGGCAAGAGCGCCAGTCGGACGGCACCCG
>CAYRLV010000990.1:0-1179 GCA_964425155.1 uncultured Ornithinicoccus sp.
GGGCGATGATCTTCGACTCGGTCTACGACACCTACCGGGGCGTGGTCACCTACGTCCGCGTCGTCGACGGCGAGCTCAGCCCACGCGAGAAGATCCTGATGATGTCCACGCGGGCGACCCACGAGTTGCTCGAGATCGGGGTCAGCTCGCCGGAACCCACACCGTCCCAGGGCCTGGGCGTCGGGGAGGTGGGCTACCTCATCACCGGTGTGAAGGACGTGCGGCAGTCCCGTGTCGGTGACACCGTGACCGCGGCTGCCGCGCCCGCCGAGGAGTCACTCGGTGGCTACCGCGACCCCAAGCCGATGGTCTTCTCCGGTCTCTTCCCGATCGACGGGAGCGACTACCCGCTGCTGCGCGACGCCCTCGACAAGCTGAAGCTCAACGACGCCGCGTTGGTCTACGAGCCCGAGACCTCGTCCGCGCTGGGCTTCGGGTTCCGGCTCGGCTACCTCGGGCTGCTGCACCTCGAGATCGTACGGGAGCGGCTGGGGCGCGAGTTCAACCTCGACCTGATCTCCACGCTGCCGAGCGTGGTCTACGAGGTCACCCTGGAGGACGGCCAGAGCGTCACGGTGACCAACCCCAGCGAGTTCCCCGACGGCAAGATCGCCTCGATCACCGAACCCGTGGTGCGCGCCACGCTGCTCGCGCCGAGCGAGTTCATCGGCGCGATCATGGAGCTGTGCCAGCAGCGGCGCGGCTCGCTCCGCGGCATGGACTACCTGTCCGAGGAACGGGTGGAGATGCGCTACACCCTTCCGCTCGCCGAGATCGTCTTCGACTTCTTCGACCAGCTCAAATCGCGCACCCGCGGATACGCCTCTCTCGACTACGAACCCGACGGTGAGCAGACCGCTGACCTGGTCAAGGTCGACATCCTGCTACAGGGTGAGAAGGTCGACGCGTTCAGCACCATCGTGCACCGCGACAAGGCCTACAGCTACGGCGTGATGATGGCCGGCAAGCTGCGCGAGCTCATCCCGCGCCAGCAGTTCGAGGTGCCGATCCAGGCGGCCATCGGGTCGCGGATCATCGCCCGGGAGAACATCCGCGCGATGCGCAAGGACGTGTTGGCCAAGTGCTACGGCGGTGACATCAGCCGCAAGCGCAAGCTGCTCGAACGGCAGAAGGAAGGCAAGAAGCGGATGAAGATGGTGGGCCGGGTCGAGGTGCCGC
>CAYRLV010000991.1:0-1176 GCA_964425155.1 uncultured Ornithinicoccus sp.
CACTTCGGTGCAGTCCGCCGACAAAGACGAGACGGTTCGTGTCCAACTTGTCACTCCCTCAATGGGGTCTAGAACGGATGTCATGGTCCGGTCTGGTGGCCCGGGCGCTGCGGTTCAGACACGGTGGCTGTGGGAGTCGTCATGGGCAGGAGCGTCGCCGTCCAGGGGCAGTCGAGTCGTGTGCAGCGCCTGACGAGTCGGTGCCGTCAGCTCGTCCATTTCATCGATTTCCTCCTCTGTCAGTTCGGCGCGCCAAGCCTCCGCCACTTGGGCCGGCACACGATCGAATCGGTGCAGCTCGGTGCCACGCGTGTCTGACGTCGAGCCTGAGGAGGGCACGGATTCGTGCTCGGTCCGGGTATTCCACCGAAGTCCAAGGCGGTCGAACAGTACCCGTTCCGCGGCTTGGCCATGGAGCGCAAGCTCTTCGTGCGAGACGATGGTCAGGTCGGAGACTCGACTGGCGTCGGAGAGCATCAGGGCGTGTAGTGCGTTCCAGGTCCACGCCATGGCGGGGACCGTGGTGCCGCCCCCCTCCTCCGGTGGGGGTGGCAGCTCAGGCGGATCCGGGAGAATGCCTCTGGCGTGGGCGTCCCGGAGGATCGGGAGGATTTCCGGGACGTCGGGACTCCAGCCCATCCGGCGGTAACTGACGAGGACGGCGCCAGGGTGACGGTAGACGACGACCGTTTGAGCGCGCGTCACGGACTCGATGACGGGAATGGACAGCAGCGCGAATGGATCCTTCACTATGAGGCGTGTCCAGGGGAGCGGAGCCGCCCATTGGCGTCTGCCGTAGCGGCTGTAGACCCAGGGATTCACGCCTCGATAGGCAGCGGTCAAGGCCCATCGTTGGCGATGGCTGACGCTCCCGAGCTGAGCCCAGGTGCTGAGAGTGTGAGCCAGGCCGTACTGCCGACCACGGGGGTTCATGGGTTCACGTCCGGACAGCGCGGTGCCGGGTGCCGAGGCCAGGAGGCGAGCAAGCCACGTTGTGCCTGATCGTGGTACCCCGGTGACGAGAATTGGTGAGGCCATGCCGGACCCTTTCGCCCTAGGCATCTGATCGAATCCTTTGCACCATCAGGTGCGAGGCCGTGCGACCCGCCAGGGCCGGGAAGCCGTGGTGTCGCCGCACGAGCATCCACAGCAGCGGGGCCACGCAAAGCACCAGGC
>CAYRLV010000992.1:0-1175 GCA_964425155.1 uncultured Ornithinicoccus sp.
AAGGGCAAGCGCCCGTCCGTGCGCGGTGTCGTGTTGAACCCGGTCGACCACCCCCCCGGTGGTGGTGTGGGCCGCACCTCCGGTGGTCGCCACCCGGTGAGCCCGTGGGGTCAGCCCGAGGGCCGCACCCGGCGCCCCAACAAGGAGAGCGACAAGATGATCGTTCGCCGCCGTCGTACTGGCAAGAAGAAGCGTTGATAGGAGCCTGTGGAAATGCCTCGTAGCCTCAAGAAGGGCCCCTTCATCGACGACCACCTCGCCAAGAAGGTGGACGCCCAGAACGAAGCGGGGACCAAGAACGTCATCAAGACCTGGTCGCGTCGCTCCATGATCACCCCCGAGATGCTCGGCCACACCCTGGCCGTGCACGACGGCCGCAAGCACGTGCCGGTGTTCGTCACCGAGTCGATGGTCGGCCACAAGCTCGGTGAGTTCGCTCCGACCCGCACCTTCAAGGGTCACGAGAAGGACGACCGCAAGGGCCGTCGCCGCTGAGCGGTGCACGCACACACACTCGAATGACTTCGAACGAGAGCAAAGGGACAGCGATGGAAGCCAAGGCGCAGGCGCGGCACGTGCGTGTCACGCCCATGAAGGCCCGCCGCGTCGTGGACCTCATCCGGGGCAAGCAGGCCAGCGAGGCCGTGGCGGTGCTGCAGTTCGCACCCCAGGCCGCGAGCGAGCCGGTGCGCAAGGTGCTCGAGAGCGCCATTGCCAACGCCCGGGTCCACGCCGAGGCAGCCTCCGAGAACTTCGACGAGCGCAGCCTGGTCGTCAGCCGGGCCTTCGTGGACGAGGGGCCGACCATGAAGCGGTTCCGGCCGCGCGCCCAGGGCCGGGCCAGCCGGATCCTCAAGCGCACGAGCCACATCACCGTGCACGTGTCCGACAACAGCACCGACGGTGCGACGGGAGGGACTCGCTAATGGGTCAGAAGATCAACCCGAACGGTTTCCGTCTCGGCATCACCACCGACCACACCAGCCGGTGGTTCGCGGACAGCACCAAGGGCGGCCAGCGCTACCGCGACTACGTCAAGGAAGACGTCGCCATCCGCAAGCTGATGTCCACGGGCATGGAGCGGGCCGGCATCGCGAAGGTCGAGATCGAGCGCACCCGTGACCGGGTCCGCGTCGACATCCACACCGCCCGGCCGGGCATCGTCATCGGCCGCC
>CAYRLV010000993.1:0-1170 GCA_964425155.1 uncultured Ornithinicoccus sp.
CTAGCCGACCGCGCGCTGTGCGGTCGCCTGCGCGGGGCAGTGGCCCTTCGGCCGACCGCACGCGGTGAAGTCGCAGGTGCGGCACCACCACGGACCGGACTCCCCCGCGCGTCGGCGCTCGATGCGGGCCGCGACCCTGGCCTCGGTCAGCTTGGCCAGCAAGGTCTCGAGCGTGTGAGCCTCGTCCTGGGTCAGGCCGGACACCGCGTCGTGCACCACGGCGTCCCGGGCCCGGCGGGCCGCCACCGCCCGCCGGCGTCCGCGCGTGGTCAACGCGACTTCGATCCGGCGGCGATCGGCACCAGGCCCCCGCACCGCCAGACCCGCCGCTTCCAGCTGGTCCACCAGCCGCACCGCCCCCGAGTGGGTCAGGCCGAGCACGTCGGCGAGCCGGCCGACGTGGGCTCCCCCGAGGAACTCGTCGAGGGCGAGGAGAGCGGCCGAGGCGGTCCCGGTCAGGTCGGAGGCACCGGCCAGGGCGTCGAGCTGTTCGTCGGCCAGGTTCAGCGACAGGGACGCCAGCAGGTTCTCCAAACGGGGATGCACGCGAGGGGCCATACGCGTTATTGTATGAGTCCCTCATACAAATGGGTGAAGGAGATGACGGTCGTGACCGGACGTGTCGCCACAGCCGAGACCGACGTCCACGCCACGCGCCAGGAGGTGTGGTCGGCGTTGACCGAGCCGGATCGCATCGCCGCCTACATGGGCGGCTCACGCGTCGAAACCACTTGGCAGGTGGGCAGTCCCATCACCTGGAGCGGTGAGTACGACGGGCGCAGCTACCAGGACCGGGGAGAGGTGCTCACCTTCGACGAGCCGCGCGTGCTGTCGGTGACGCACTTCAGCCCGATGATGGGCGAGGAGGATCGGCCCGAGAACTACCACACGCTCGTCTACACGCTCACTGGCGACGGCGACCGGACCCGGCTCTCGCTGACCCAGGACGGCTGCACCGACGAGGCGCAGGCGGAGCAGTTCAGCGCCAACTGGCAGCAGATGCTGGAGGGCCTGAAGGCACACGTGGAGAGCTAGCTCCGCCCACGAATCGATCGATGTCGTGCGCCAGCGCAGCGAAGGTCGCCTTGGTGCGGTCGTCCGCCACCGTGTGCGGGTCGCGGTAGTCACTTGGTCCACAACCTGATTCGCGGTCTCCGCGCCGTCCACATC
>CAYRLV010000994.1:0-1170 GCA_964425155.1 uncultured Ornithinicoccus sp.
TCGGCGCAGCACGGCGACGGCGCCGGCGCCCAGCAGACTCAGCAGCGCGGCCAGCACCACCACCTCGTTCCAGCCGGCGACGCGGGCCGCGACATCACCGTCCGGCCGGGCAGCCACCAGGGTGACCAGGGTGACGCCGACCGCCGAGCCGACGTAGCGGGCCGTGTTGTTGGTGCCGATCCCCACCGCGGCCTGCGTGCCGGGCACGGTCGCGACCGCCTGCCTGCCCAGACCGGCGTTGAGCACGCCGCTGGCCACGCCGGCGACGAGCAGTCCGGGCAGCAGCCGCCATACCGTCGCTGCGGGCGTGACGGCGGTGAGGAGGAGCATGCCGAGGCCGACCCCGACGAGGCCGAGGAGCAGCTGTGGCTCGCCGGCCAGCCGAGCCGGGAGTCTCCGTCCGGCGATGGCGGCGACCGCGCTGGTGCCCGACCACACCGCCAGGACCGCACCCGCACCGAAGGTGGTCATCCCCAGCCCCGTGACGAAGAAGGTGGCGGCGAACGACATCAGCGCGATGACCCCGAGCCCGGTCGCCAGCGCGGCGACGGTGGCGGCGAGGAAGTCCGGCCGCCGGAAGAGCGCCGGAGCGAGCATCGGGTGCTCGCCCCGTCGTTGGCTGGCGGCGAATCCGACGAGACACACCACGGCCAGGAACCCGGTGAGGAGGGCGAATCCGGCGTCCCCCAGACGCACCTCGACCAGAGCGACGAGCAACAGTCCGAGCCCACCCGCCATGAGGAGGGTCCCGCGCAGGTCGAGGGGTCGAGTCACGTCGGGCTGGGTTTCCGTGAACAGCCGGCGCGCCAGCAGGGCGGTACCCGCCCCGAGGCAGACCAGCAGCAGGTAGAACGCGCGCCATCGCTCGACGAGGTCGAACAACCCGGTGAGCACCGGCCCCAGCGCGATACCCGCTCCCATGCTGACCGCCCACCAGGACGCGGCGGCCGTGCGATGGCTCGCGTGCTCCGCGACCACCGCGACGAGGCCCAGCCCCGTGGCGATGACCCCGGCCGCCCCGACGCCCTCGAGCAGCCGGCCGACGACGAAGATGGCGGTGCCCGGAGCGACCACGCACACCACGGACCCGGCCGCGAACAACCACGCACCGACGACGAACACCCGACGGCGACCACGGCGGTCGGCGAGGGCCCCGGCCGCGAGGAGGGC
>CAYRLV010000995.1:0-1167 GCA_964425155.1 uncultured Ornithinicoccus sp.
CCACGACCACCTGGGCGAAGGCCGAGCCGATGGCGGCCACGACCTCCTCGTCGAGCTGGTCGGGCACCAGGCCACGCACGTCGTAGGCCTTGACGAAGTCGGACAGCCGGTGAGTGCTCACCCGGCGACTCTACCGAGAGCGGGCTGCGCGGGAGGCCCTATCCACGTCTCCCGCGAGGTGCCGATCACCTGCCGGTCAGCCGTCGCGCAGGACCCGCAGGTGACCCCGTCGGCCCACCTCGACGGTGCCCGCCGGTCCGGGGGTGTGCGACCCCCTGTCCGCGGCCGCGACGCGCCGGGTCCGCGTGCCGGCGACCGCCTCCTGCGCCACCGGTCGCCGGGGACGACCCGCCTCGCGCACCGCGTCGGCCAGGGCGAGCAGGTCGTCCTCGCTGGGCCCCGGGTCGACGAACTCGGTCGCGAGCCGCACCACGTCCCACCCCCGGGGAGCGGTGAGTCGTTCGGCGTGACCGGCGCACAGGTCATAGGTGTGCGGCTCCGCATAGGTGGCGAGCGGACCGAGCACCGCGGTCTGGTCGGAGTAGACGTAGGTGAGGGTCGCCACAGCGCCGGAGTCGCATCCCGTCCTGGAGCACTGTCGCGAGAGGTTCATGCGGGGTCCCCGCGAAGTATCGGAGCGAAGCGGAGAACTTCGTGGGGTGCGATCACGCTTCCGACTGTAGGGCGTGTGCGCCCGCTCGCCGGTTCGGCACGCCGTAGAGTCGGTGAGGTGAGTGCACACCATCGACGCGGTCCCCGCAGAGACCGGCGGGGCCGTGGTGTGCGAGGCCCGCTCGCCTGGCCCCCGGTCCCGTCGATGACGGCGCCGTCGCAGCGATTTGACGAGCTGGTCCTGGACTCGGCCGAGCGGATCGAGTCCAGGCTCGGGCGCAGTCTCGACCCGGCCGAGCTCGCGGTCGAGGACGTGCCGCCGAGCGACCCGGCGGCCTGGGAGGACGGCGTGCCCCTCGGTCGCCTGTTTCCCGGCACCGGCCGGACGCCGGCGCGAATCGTGCTCTACCGCAGGCCGATCGAGACCCGCGCCTCCGACGAGGGCGAGCTCGCCGTGCTGGTTCAACACGTGGTCTCGGAGCAGGTCGCCGCCATGTTCGGGCTGGATCCGGACGACCTCGGCCCCGCCTGACGCAGGACGTGGGCCCCGTCTAG
>CAYRLV010000996.1:0-1163 GCA_964425155.1 uncultured Ornithinicoccus sp.
CTGGACACGGCCCGCAGCCACGGCACCTGGATCGTGGACGAGACCACCGGCGAGGAGTACCTCGACCTCTACAGCTTCTTCGCGTCGGCACCGCTGGGCATGAACCCGCCCGGCATCGTCGACGACGCGGAGTTCATGGCCCTGCTCGCGCAGGTGTCGGCCAACAAGCCGGCCAACTCCGACGTCTACACCACGCACTACGCCGACTTCGTGGAGACCTTCGCCCGGGTGCTCGGTGACCCGGCCCTGCCGCACCTGTTCTTCGTCGAGGGTGGGGCGCTCGCCGTGGAGAACGCGCTCAAGACCGCGTTCGATTGGAAGAGCCGCCGCAACGAGGCCAAGGGCCTCTCGCCCGAGCTCGGCACCAAGGCGATGCACCTGACCAAGGCCTTCCACGGCCGCAGCGGCTACACCATGTCGCTCACCAACACCGACCCGGTCAAGGTCGCGCGCTTCCCCAAGTTCGACTGGCCGCGCATCGACGTGCCCGCCGTCGTCTTCCCGCTCGAGGACAACCTCGAACAGGTCGAGGCGGCCGAGAAGCGCGCACTGGAGCAGGCCCGGGCCGCCTTCGAGGCCAACCCCGATGACATCGCCTGCTTCATCGCCGAGCCGATCCAGGGCGAGGGCGGCGACAACCACCTGCGGCCGGAGTTCCTCAAGGCGATGCAGGACCTCTGCCACGAGTTCGACGCGCTGTTCATCCTCGACGAGGTGCAGACCGGGGTCGGCCTCACCGGCACCGCCTGGGCCTACCAGCAGCTCGGCGTCGAGCCCGACATCGTCTCCTTCGCCAAGAAGGTGCAGCTGGGTGGCATCATGGCCGGCCGCCGCGTCGACGAGGTGGGCGACAACGTCTTCCACGTGCAGAGCCGGATCAACTCCACCTGGGGCGGCGGCCTCACCGACATGGTCCGCTCCCGCCGGCTGCTGGAGATCATCGAGAAGGACGGCCTGATCGAGCGTGCCGGCGAGCTCGGCAAGGGCCTGCTCGCCGACCTGACCGAGCTCGCCTCGCGTCATGCGAACGTGACCAACGTGCGCGGCCGCGGCCTGATGTGCGCCTTCGACCTGCCCGACGCCGCCACCCGCGACAGCCTGCTGAAGCGGATGTATGACGACGAGAAGGTCCTCGCGCTCGGCTGCGGCGAGCGGTCGGTCCG
>CAYRLV010000997.1:0-1163 GCA_964425155.1 uncultured Ornithinicoccus sp.
GAGCTCCTCGCCGACGGACTGCTCACCCGTGAGGCGGTCCGGGAGCGTGCCGAGAAGCTGCGAGACCAGATCGCCGAGATCGAGCGGCGGATCGACGCTGCCGGAGGGAGGTCCCCGCTCGCGCCTCTGGTCGCTGCCGACGACGTCGCCGCGGCGTGGGAGGCGCTGGGCATCATGGTCAAGCGCGAGGTCATCGACACCTTGATGACCGTGCACATCAAGGCCGCCGGCAAGGGAGGGCGCTTCGATCCTGAGCAGGTGCGGATCACACCGAGGAGGACGTCGTGAAGGAACCGATGGTCTGGCAGGGCTCCAACGACGACGGCACCGAGCACCTGATGCACTACGTCCGCTTCATCTGCACGGACAAGGGCACCCACCCGAGCCGGGAGATAGGCGTGCTGGTGCGCTACTCCGACGACGACGAGACCGTTATCGCGCCGACGGACAAGCTTGCCGCCCGCTCCAACACCTGGCGCAACGGCCGCGCCAGCGCCCGCGTCAAGGCACCTCTCTCCCATGAAGGGAAGGGGATCATCTTCGACGACGTGACGTGGCGCTTCCGCTGCCCGACCTGCCGACGGGAGATCCAGTGGCGGCTGGGCCGCGCGATCGAGGCCGTCGACGCGCTCATCGCTTCCGGCGCGTCGCTGCTCGACATAAGCAGGCTCCCCGCTAGAATGCAGTAGCAGGAACACAGTCGGTCGTGGTCGGCTTCACGCACCACGGGCAGGTTGCCTCTCCGGGCAGCGGATTTCGCATGCCCGGAGGTAACACGTGGCGACGGCCACCCAGCCCCAACCCTGGACCCATCACCGAGCGCGCATCGCCGCGCTCTCCCGCGACCGCTCCCCCGACGACCCCGAGATCCTCGACGCCCGCCGCGACCTGAGAGCCGCGCGCCTGGAGGAGCACGTCCGGAAGGTCGTCGCCGACTGGCCGCCGCTCACCGACGAGCAGCTCGACCGCCTCGCCGGTCTCCTGCGAGGTGGTGCTCGATGAGAGGACCGGAAAAGGAAATCCGCCCCGAGGCGAACGGAGCGGATTCCACGAAGATCAGCGGGCAGGCGATCTACTCACAGGATACCAACCCGCACGGACAAACCCGGCCCGACGCGCCCACCTGGGACGCGATCGTCCTCGCCTCCACCGAGGGGCAGGCC
>CAYRLV010000998.1:0-1160 GCA_964425155.1 uncultured Ornithinicoccus sp.
TCCTGCCGCCGAGGAGCTGCGGCACGAGGGCGCTGTGGTGACTGTCACGCCCGGGTGACCTCCCGCTGGGGGCGCCTGCCGGGCTAGGTTCCCTGCATGGCGGACCACGCGGGCGGGCGCGACCGGCCGTGGGTGATGCGCACCTACGCCGGGCACTCCAGCGCGGCGGCGAGCAACGCCCTCTACCGGCGCAACCTGGCCAAGGGCCAGACCGGGCTCTCGGTCGCGTTCGACCTGCCCACCCAGACCGGCTACGACCCGGACGACCTCCTGGCCCGCGGCGAGGTCGGCAAGGTCGGCGTTCCGGTGGCGCACCTGGGGGACATGCGGACGCTGTTCGACGGCATCCCGTTGGCCCGGATGAACACCTCGATGACCATCAACGCGCCCGCGATGTGGCTGCTCGCGCTCTACCAGGTCGTGGCCGAGGAGCAGGCCGAGCGGGCCGGCGAGGACCCGGCCGAGGCGGTGCGCGCCCTGACCGGCACGACGCAGAACGACATCGTCAAGGAGTACCTCTCCCGCGGCACCTACGTCTTCCCGCCCGGGCCGTCGCTGCGCCTGATCACCGACATGGTGGCCTACACGGTCGCTGAGATCCCGCGCTGGAACCCGATCAACATCTGCAGCTACCACCTGCAGGAGGCGGGCGCCACGCCCGAGCAGGAGATCGCCTACGCCATGTGCACCGCGATCGCGGTGCTCGACGCCGTGCGCGACTCCGGGCAGGTCCCGCCCGAACGCTTCGGTGAGGTCGTGGCCCGGATCTCCTTCTTCGTCAACGCCGGGGTGCGGTTCGTCGAGGAGATGTGCAAGATGCGCGCGTTCGTCACCCTCTGGGACGAGCTCACCAGGGACCGGTATGGCGTGCAGGACCCCCAGCAGCGCCGGTTCCGCTACGGCGTGCAGGTCAACTCGCTCGGGCTGACCGAGGCGCAGCCGGAGAACAACGTGCAGCGCATCGTGCTGGAGATGCTCGCCGTCACGCTCAGCAAGGACGCGCGGGCCCGCGCCGTCCAGCTCCCGGCGTGGAACGAGGCGCTCGGCCTGCCCCGGCCCTGGGACCAGCAGTGGTCGTTGCGGATGCAGCAGGTCCTGGCCTTCGAGTCCGACCTGCTCGAGCACGACGACCTGTTCACCGGGTCGGTGGTGGTCGAGGC
>CAYRLV010000999.1:0-1158 GCA_964425155.1 uncultured Ornithinicoccus sp.
GCCAGTCACGACAGCAACAGCCGCTCCACCCGCCGGGCCGCGCCCACCAACCCCACCAGACCGAGCAGCGCCAGGTAGGCCACGTGCACGAGCAACCCCGGCCCGACCTCGCCCAGCATCAGCCCCCGCTCCAGCGCCACCCCGTGGTAGAGCGGCGTCACCTGCACCAGCCACTGCACCCCGTCGGGGTAGGTCGCCAGCGGGAAGAAGGTCGCCGAGAAGAGGAAGAGCGGCTGGATCGCCAGGTTGATGTAGTCGAAGTCGACCCACGAGCGCATGAACGTGGTGGCGAACATCCCCACCGCCGAGAAGCCGAAGGCGATGAAGCTCGCCGCCGGCAGCGCGAGCAGCGCCCACCACGAGTGCACCATCCCGGCGAGGAAGGCGATGAGCAGGAACGCCCCGGAGTAGAACGCACCCCGCATCAGCGACCAGCTGATCTCCCCCACCGCGACGTCGCGCGGCCCGAGCGGCGTCGCGAGCACCGAGTCGTAGAGCTTGGCGTACTTCAGCTTGAAGAAGACGTTGAAGGTCGAGTCGAAGACCGCGCCGTTCATCGCCGCCGCGGCCAGCAGGGCCGGCGCGACGAACTCGGCATAGCTCACCACCGACCCGGCGTCGGTCGTCACGCTCTGCACCAGCGCACCCAGCCCGACGCCGAGCGAGAACAGGTAGAAGATCGGCTCGGCGAGCCCGGTGACGAAGGCGATCCACCCGTGCCGGAAGGCCATCACGTTGCGTTCCACCAGGATCCGCGCCATCCCGGCCCCGGCGGGGATCGGCAGCACCCGGGCCAACCGGGAGACGACACCCGCGGACGGTGACGGGGGTGCGGCGGTGCGGGCCGTCATACGACCAGCCTCCGGCGGAAGGCCCGGTAGGCGAGCCACGCGCAGACCGCGACCACCACCAGCAGGTATGCCGTGTGGCCCAGCAGCCGCAGCCAGTCCGGCGATCCGGTGGCCAGCTCGCGGTTGCCGTCGACCCCGTGCCACAGCGGCGTGATCCAGGCAACGGGGCGAAGGAACGCGGGCAGCTGGTCGAGCGGGAAGAAGGTGCCGGAGAAGAGGAACAGCGGCGTCATGACGAACCGGAACATGATGGAGAAGCCCTGGTCGTTCTCCTGGGTCGCGGAGAAGGCGAAGACCGGCACGGTGA
>CAYRLV010001000.1:0-1156 GCA_964425155.1 uncultured Ornithinicoccus sp.
GTCAACGGGTGTGTCGGCACGCCCACGTCGACGGTGTCGGTCATCGCTCACTCCCTGTATCAGTTGACCCAAGAGACGTTAGCGGGAGCGTTATGTTTCTGCAGCCAAACGGTAAAGATCTGGTCATGGCTGCTCCTGAGGGCCCATTTCAGCATCGCGCCTGCGACCAGGGCCTCCTAGCCCAAGGTGACCAGCCTGACATAGTCAAGTCACTCCGGTTGTCTCATGGATCGCTTGGTTGACGTCTCGATCCGCACTTCGTCGACATCCATCGTGTAGTCGACCGGAACCGTGGGGTAGTGGATCCACACGGCTCGGACACTCTCGGCTTGCTTGTTGTTCCTTGACGTGAAGTCCCCCGATGGCTCGCCGTCCAGAGTGACTTGCGCCGTGTAGCTCGTGCCGCCGTATCCCACGATCGCTTCGATGGTGTGCCAGGTCCCGCGTTCCGGGACCGCCGCGATGTCGAAGCGCTCGCTTGAGTTGAAGTCGCAGACCAGACGTCCCCGCCGGAAGTACACCGTGAACTGCGACTTTGGGGCGACCGTTGCCGTGTTGCCGATCTCAAAGAGGTTCATGTATGTCTGCGACTGTCCGGGCAGCGTGACGAGCCGAAACGTCATGCGGAACTTAGCCCAGGGTCGCCCCGCAGGGAAGGCCCCCTCCTTCAGGACCAGAGCTGCACAGTTGCCCGTGGCAGCCGTGGGTTCCAGCCGGCATCCGCGTCGGCCATCTCGTCCGTACTTTGGGCTGATCGAGGCGCCGACGGCGGTGACCTCCGATCGGCCCAATGCCTGACCATCGAAGTCCAGGGTGAACCCAGCCTCTGGCTTCCGAGCGCGCCGGCGAGCAGGCTTGCCCCGTGGAGTCGCGGGGGAGGGCACAGCCTCAGGCGACCCGGCCGAGCAGCCGGTGACACCCAGTGCCAGGGAGGCACCGCTCAGGGCAAGCATTTGCCGGCGTGTCAGCGCGGAGGCATCGCCATGCGCGGGTCCTCTCCTGGTCACATCCGCAGTGGAACATCCGAACTCGGGGTTTGTCTGGCGGTCGCCACAAGTCCCTCTTTGCTGGCGCAACAGCTCACCTTCGAGAAGGCGGCCAGTGCCCGCGTTGCATCACACCTAACTAGTCACTTCGGACCATCTTCGGGTCATCT
>CAYRLV010001001.1:0-1153 GCA_964425155.1 uncultured Ornithinicoccus sp.
GTGCCGCTTCTTCTCACCGCCGGAGAAGCCCTCGTTGACGTTGCGCTCGGCGAAGGAGGTGTCCATCCGCAGGTTCTCCATCGCGGTCTTGACGTCCTTGACCCAGTGCCGCACCTTCGGCGACTCGCCGTCGATGGCGGTCTTGGCCGTGCGCAGGAAGTTGGAGACGGTGACGCCCGGCACCTCGACGGGGTACTGCATCGCCAGGAACAGGCCGGCGCGCGCCCGCTCGTCGACCGTCATGGCGAGCACGTCCTCCCCGTCGAGGGTGACGGTGCCGCCGGTCACGGTGTACTTCGGATGACCCGCGATGCTGTAGGCGAGGGTCGACTTGCCGGAGCCGTTGGGGCCCATGATCGCGTGGGTCTCCCCCGACTTCACCGTCAGGTCGACGCCGCGCAGGATCTCCTTGACGCCGTGTTCGGTGTCGACGCTGACCTGGAGGTCGCGGATCTCGAGTGTTGCCATGAGTAGTCAGTTCTCCTTCGTGAGGGAGACGAACACGTCGCCGTCCTCGATCTTCACGTGGTGGACCGCGACCGGCCGGGTCGCGGGCAAGCTGGTGGGGCGGCCGGAGCGCAGGTCGAAGCGCGAGCCGTGCAGCCAGCACTCCACCTCGCCGTCCTCGACGTCGCCCTCGGCGAGCGAGATGTTCTCGTGGGTGCAGGTGTCGTCGATCGCGTGGACGGCGCCGGACGACTCGCGGACCACCGCGATGGCGTGGCCGTCGATCTCGGCGCGGACCGCGCCCACCTCGGGCAGGTCGTCGAGCGAGCAGATGCGGATGAACGCGCCCTGCGTGGTGTCGATCTCGGTCATGCGGAGACCTCGGGTGCGACGGAGGGAATCTCGTCGGTCGTGGCCTCACCCATCGACACGGCGAGCTCGGCGTCGATCGCCGCCATCAGCGGTTCCTGCACCTCGGGCACGCCGATCTTGTGGATGATGTCGGCGAAGAAGCCGCGCACCACCAGACGACGGGCCACATCCTCGGGAATGCCGCGAGCCTGCAGGTAGAACAGCTGCTCGTCGTCGAACCGACCGGTCGCCGAGGCGTGCCCGGCACCGATGATCTCGCCGGTCTCGATCTCGAGGTTCGGCACCGAGTCGGCCCGCGCCCCGTCGGTGAGGACGAGGTTGCGGTTGAGCTCGT
>CAYRLV010001002.1:0-1150 GCA_964425155.1 uncultured Ornithinicoccus sp.
GGCCGCTGCGCAACCCGGCGGACCGCGACCACTGCCTGCAGTACATCGTCGCCGTGGCCCTGCTGCACGGTGACGTCACCGCGGAGGACTACGAGGACGCGGCAGCCGCGGACCCGCGGATCGACCTGCTGCGGGACAGGATGTCGGTGCACGAGGACGAGCGTTACACCGCCGACTACCTCGACCTGGCCAAGCGCTCCATCGCCAACGCCGTGCAGGTCCACTTCAGCGACGGCACCCGCACGGACCGCATCGAGGTCGAGTACCCGTTGGGCCACCGACGTCGGCGCGAGGAGGGGAATCCGCAGCTGCTGGCGAAGTTCGAGCGCAACGTGCGCGGCCGGTTCGAGGCCGGCCGCGCGGACGGCGTCGTCGACCTCTGTCTCGACACCACCGGCCTGGAGCGGACGCCGGTGCCGGAGCTGTTGCGTGCCTTGGCGCTTCCGGCGACGGCCACGAGCACATAGGGCCGCACCGGCAGTGGAATCCGGCGTACCGTGGCGGGTGACGGGATCGAGGTGCGCGATGACCGTGCGAGAGCTGTCGCGGGGCGGTCGATGGCGGGCGGTGTGGGCGCTGGCGGCGGCCCTGGCCCTGACCGGGGTGCTGCTCCCCGCTGCTGGTGCTGCCGCGGCACCTGGCAATGCGCCTGTTGCCTCGATCGAGGCCGTGCGCGCGCCCGCCGCCACATCTCTGCAGTTGTCTCTGGCTCTGTCGCTGGGACTGTCCAGCCAGACCGCGCCGGACCCGAGCGGATCCGGCGCCGGGGTGGTTTTGCGGCCGGCCGACGAGGCCGCCCAGAGTCCCGCTACGGCCGACCCGGACCCGGAAGCCCTCACCCGACCGACCTCGGCACAGGTGATCGAGGACCTGGCGGTGCTGTGCCTGCTCGCCCTGTGCGCGCTTTGGCTCGGCCGCCGGCACCGCAGTCGCAGCTGAGTTGACGGCACCGGCTCGGTGGCCAAGAGGGCCGGCCGGGATCCCGTGGATCGGCGCCCGCTGGTCCTAGGGTGACCCGGTGACTGCTGATCCGACCACCTGCTACGTGTGCACCAACAACGGGGCCACGGACCTCCCGCCGCGGGAGGACATCGCTCGCACGGACCACTGGCGGGTGGCCCACGCATTCAACTCCACGCTGCCCGGCTGG
>CAYRLV010001003.1:0-1148 GCA_964425155.1 uncultured Ornithinicoccus sp.
ACCCTGCTGGGACTGGTGCGTCACATGGCGGAGGTCGAGCGGGGCTGGTTCCGGTCCGGCATGGCGGGGCAGGAGATCGGCGAGATCTACTGCACGCCGGAGGACGAGGAACGCGACTTCGAGGCCCTCGAGGACGCCTCCGTGGCCGAGGACCTCGCCACGTTCGACGCCGAGTGCCGGGCCGCCGACGAGGCCGTGCGCGACCTCGACCTCGACGACACCTTCACCCCACCGCAGGTCAGCGACCGCACCTTCTCGCTGCGCTGGATCTACCTGCACATGATCGAGGAGTACGCCCGGCACAACGGGCACGCCGACCTGATCCGCGAGCGCATCGACGGCGCCACCGGCCAGTAGGCCCTCGCCGGAGGTGCCGCCCCGGTCGGAGTTGCTGGGAAACCGTGCCGTCGAGCGCCCGGATCCCCAGCAACTTCCGGGGGCGGTGTCAGGGCAGGGTGTCGACCAGGGTGGCGACGTCGACCCGGTGGCCGGAGTAGAACGGCACCTCGAGCCGGACGTGCCGGCGCGTCTCCGAGCCGCGCAGGTGCCGCATCAGGTCGACGATGCGTCCCATGTCGTCGGCCTCGAACGCCAGCACCCACTCGTAGTCGCCGAGCGCGAACGCGGCGATGGTGTTGGCCCGCACGTCGGGGTACTCCCGCGCCATCCGACCGTGCTCGGCCAGCAGCGACCGGCGCTCCTTGTCATCCAGCAGGTACCAGTCGTAGGAGCGCACGAACGGGTAGACCGCGATGAAGTCCTTCGGCTCCTCCCCCGCGAGGAACGCCGGGATGTGCGACTTGTTGAACTCGGCCGGGCGGTGCAGCGCGGCGTTGGACCAGACCGGCTGCAGCTGGGACCCGAGGGTGGTGCGGCGCAGCCGCTGGAACGCGCTCTGCAGCTGCTCGATCCGCTCGGCGTGCCACCAGATCATGAAGTCGGCGTCGGCCCGCAGCCCGGCGACGTCGTAGACCCCGCGCACCACGACGTCCTCGGCCGCCAGGTCGGCGAACAGCGTCTCCACCTCGCCGGCCAGCTTGGCCCGGTCCTCGGGCAACGGCCCGTCCACCTTGAACACGGACCACATGGTGTAGCGGAGGGCGTCGTTGATCTCGCGGATCTGCGCCGCGGAGGGCTTGGGCGTCATG
>CAYRLV010001004.1:0-1146 GCA_964425155.1 uncultured Ornithinicoccus sp.
CATGACGACGCACGACGTCCTGTTCACCATCATCGGGGTCATCGCCGCGGCGAGCGCCGTGCTGTCGGTGACCACGCGGCAGGTGGTGCACGCCGCCCTCTGGCTGGTCGTGACCCTGGGCACGCTCGCCGGCTGCTACCTCGTGCTCGACGCCGAACTGATCGCGCTCGTGCAGCTGCTCATCTACGTCGGCGCGGTCGTGGTGCTCGTGCTCTTCGCGCTCATGCTCACCCGTGCGCCGGTGGGCCGCAGCACGGAGCACGACGTCGGCCCGGTGCAACGGATCGCGGCGGCGGTGCTCGCGGCCGGCACGACGGCGTTGCTGGCCGCGGTGCTGCTGGCGGCATTCGGCGGGCAGAAGGTCGAGGTCGACAGCGGCAGCACGACCGAGCTCGCCACCCGGCTGTTCGGCCAGTGGGTGTGGCCGTTCGAGCTGCTCTCCGTGCTGCTGCTCGTGTCGCTGGTGGCGGCCCTGGCCGTGTCCCGGCTCCGGGCCGACGAGGGCAAACCCGCCGAGGGCAGCCCGGTCGAGGGCGAGGTGCGGTCGTGATCCACCTCAGCCTGCCGATGATCCTGGTCGCCGTGCTCGCCGGAGCCGGCGTCTACGGCGTCGTGGCCCGGCGCAACGCCGTGCTCGTGCTGATCGGCGTCGAGCTCATCCTCAACGCCGCCAACCTGCTGCTCGTCACGATGGGAT
Organism: uncultured Ornithinicoccus sp.; assembly: GCA_964425155.1. Classification (GTDB taxonomy): domain Bacteria; phylum Actinomycetota; class Actinomycetes; order Actinomycetales; family Dermatophilaceae; genus Segeticoccus. Next base: position 698 of record CAYRLV010001004.1, read on the forward strand.
CGGTGCTGCCCGACCCGATGCGGGCCGGGCAGGTGCTCACGCTGTTCGTCATCACCATCGCCGCGGCCGAGGTCGGCGTCGCGCTCGCGGTCATCCTCGCGATGTACCGCCTGCACGGGCACATCGACCTCACCCAGCCGGCCAGCGAGGAGGAGCACCCGCAGGACGCGACGCCGGGAGCCACCCGCCGCGCCCCGAAGCCCCAGGAGACCCCGGCCGAGCAGGAGACCGACCGACCGGCGGAGCAGGACGCCCTGGCCTCGGAGTCCGCTCCATGAACCACCCCACGAAGTTCTCCGCTGCGCTCCGATACTTCGCGGGGGCCCCGACATGCCACCCCACGAAGTTCTCCGCTGCGCTCCGATACTTCGCGGGGGCCCCGGCATGAGTCCGCTGCCCGCCACGCAGATCGGGCCGTGGACCCTGCCCACCGAGCTGCCCGTCGACAT
>CAYRLV010001005.1:0-1142 GCA_964425155.1 uncultured Ornithinicoccus sp.
AGTTGCTGGCGAACCGGGACCTCGAGTGCACGCTTCGCCAGCAACTTCGCCGGCCGACGAGGGTTCCGGCTTCGGTTGTCCACAGATGTCGTCTGTGCCCGCCGCCGAGGGTCCGCCGTCGGCAAGGCTGGTGTGGTGTCCCACCTGACCGGCACCGTCCCGCACGAGAACCGCACCCAGCGCCGCCGCCGCGTTGTGGCATCGGTCGAGGCCCTGGCACGGGACCAGCACGGCGTGGTGTCGCGCCGTCAGGCCGCCGCGCTCGGCGCCGATCGGTACCGGATCCGCACCGAGACCCGAGCCCGACGGTGGCGGGCTCACGGCCGGCACACCGTCGCCGTCCACTGCGGCGACCTCGACGTGCGGGCGCAGTGGTGGAGGGCGCTGTTCGAGGTGGGACCCGGTGCCGCGCTCGACGGTTCGACGGCACTCAGCGCTGCGGGACTCACCGGATACGACGACCAGACGCAGGTCAGTGTCCCGCACGGCAGCGACCCCCGACGGCCACCGGACCTGACGGTGCGCGAGCTGATCGCGTGGCGGCACGATGACGTCCTCCGCGCCGGGATCCCCCGGGTCCGACCGGTCGTGGCGGCGGTGCGGGCGGCCGCCTGGGCCTACACCGATCGCCAGGCGGCCCTGGTCTTGCTGATGACGTCCCAGCAACGGCTCGCCCGACCGGCCGACATGCTGGCGTATGCGGAGTCGTGCGTCAGGTTGTCCCGTCGCCGCGTCATCGAGGCGGTGCTGCGCGACGCCCGGTCCGGGGTGCAGGCGCTCGGCGAGCTCGACTTCGCCCGGTTGTGCCGTCAACGTGGTCTCCCCGAGCCCGACCGACAGGTCGTCCGTCAGCGACCGAACGGGAGGGCCTATCTCGATGTCGAGTGGACCGAGCTCGGCGTCGTGGTCGAGGTCGACGGCGGGCAGCACGGTGAACCGCTGAACATGCTCGACGACGCGTTGCGACAGAACGACGTCACCCTGGGCCACCGGACGGTGCTGCGCGTGCCGAACCTCGGGATGATCCTCGAGCCGGACCGTTTCCTCGACCAGGTCGACCAGCTCATCAGGTCCCGACAACGCGGCGATCGGTCCGCCTGACCCCGAGAAGTTGCTGGCGAACCGGGACCTCGAGTGCACGC
>CAYRLV010001006.1:0-1141 GCA_964425155.1 uncultured Ornithinicoccus sp.
GCTGCTTGCCCAGGACGACGCGCTCGACGTTCGCGACCATCTGGCCGAACGTGCCTGCGAACCACTCCGCCTGCTCCTTGGTCACGGTCATGCGGTCGCCTTTCCCAGTGTTGTCTGTCGTGTGGTCACGCTGGTGGGATCCGCTGGCGCGGCCGTTGGATTCACCATGAGACCCGTCCGGACGAGTAGGTCTTGCCGGTTGCCCTGCTCTTGAGCTTCACGTTGATCCACTTGTGCCCGTCAGAGAGCAGGATGCTGCCGGACCACGAGTAGCCGTCGCCGGTGTTGTTCACCTGGACGTCGTAACTGCTGTCGGCGCGCCCCTCGTTGTCGTCGACCCAGATGTCCCAGGCGGTATTCCTGGGGAAGTTTCGGATGTTGAACTCCACGCTGGGACAGCCGGGCGAGTAGCGGCAAACCCCCGAACCGCCAGGGTCGACCTGCTTCGGACCCTTGTGCACGTTGTAGATCTCCGGCGGCGGCGGTGGCGGTGGATCCTGGGTCTTGCCGCTGATCGAGACTGTATTCGAACGTCCTCCACCGGGACTGGTCGCGTAGACGGAGATGGTGTATCTCTTGCCGTCTCGTTTGAAGTGCTGGGTAATCTGTTTCGCAGAGCCGTCATAGTTTGGCCCTGCTCCACGCACGTGGTAGGTCACCGGCCTGCCGTTGTAATCGGAGTCCCAGTAGTAGGTGATGTCGCCGCCGCTGGTGCTGCTGCCCCGGCTGCGAACGTTCGCCGTGGGTCCGTAGGGTCGCGCGGGGTTGCTCCACCCCGACCATCGCGATTGTTGTCCAGCGGTGTTGACCGACTGGACACGGACGCGGTGGTCCTGGTTGATCGACAGACCCGAGAGGTCATGGGTCTGCGTGGACCCGTCGCTACACGCAGAGTCGCAGGCCCATGTCCCGGCGTGTCCCGTGTCCGTCTGCCAGTGAACTTCCTGGTATCCGGCAGCATGGGAGCTTCCCAACTGGAAACTGACCCGCACCCGCTTGTTAGCACTGGGCGTGGACGCCTGAGGGTTAGTGGTGTTGGACGGGATCCCGTTGGCGACGTAGGACGCGGACGGGCCCCGCTCCGAGGTCTTGTTCGCACCGTTGGTGGCGGTCACGGCATACGAGTACTGCACCCCGTTGT
>CAYRLV010001007.1:0-1134 GCA_964425155.1 uncultured Ornithinicoccus sp.
ACTACGTCCTGCAGCACGAGAAGTACTTCCGCGACTACGTGGTCGCCTACACCAACGCCGCGACCCTGGTCAGCGAGGACTTCCGGGACGTCGACGACCTCGACGGGGTCTTCTCCGGCTACGACCCGGAGACCGGCACCTACGACCCCACCTCCTGGGCCTACGACTCCGTGCCCGAACCCGCGGCGGCCGGCCCGGACCGGTCGGCGCCGGACGAGCACGAGGAGTCGTCGGGGCACGCCACGGGCAGCCAGGGCGCCTCGCACGAGGGCGCGGCCGAGGTGCCCCGCGACGAGACGCTGCAGCACCCCCGGTGCGTCCTGCAGGTGCTCAAGCGGCACTACTCCCGCTACACGCCGGAGATGGTCGAGCGGATGTGCGGGGTCGCGCCGGAGGACTTCCTCGCGGTGTGCGAGGCGGTGACCGAGAACAGCGGCCGCGACCGGACCACCGCGTTCGTCTACTCGGTGGGCTGGACCCAGCACACCGTGGGCGTGCAGTACATCCGCGGCGCGGCCATCCTGCAGCTGCTGCTCGGCAACATGGGTCGCACCGGCGGCGGCATCATGGCGCTGCGCGGGCACGCGAGCATCCAGGGCTCGACCGACATCCCCACGCTGTTCGACATCCTGCCCGGCTACCTGCCGATGCCGAAGGCCGGCAACAGCGACACCCTGGACGACTACGTCGGCCGGATCACCACGTCCACGCAGAAGGGTTTCTGGAGCGACGCCAGGTCCTACACCGTGAGCCTGCTCAAGGCCTGGTGGGGTGACACGGCGACGGCCGACAACGACTTCTGCTTCCACTACCTGCCGGCCATCTCCGGCGACCACGGGACCTACCAGACCGTGATGGACATGATCGCCGAGAAGGTCGAGGGCTACTTCCTGCTCGGCCAGAACCCCGCGGTCGGCTCGGCCCACGGCCGGATGCAGCGCATCGGCATGTCGCACCTCAAGTGGCTGGTCGTGCGCGACTTCAACCTGATCGAGTCGGCGACCTTCTGGAAGGAGGGCCCCGAGATCGCGACCGGCGAGATGCGCACGGAGGACATCGAGACCGAGGTGTTCTTCTTCCCGGCCGCCTCGCACGTGGAGAAGGACGGCACCTTCACCCAGACCCAGCGGATGC
>CAYRLV010001008.1:0-1133 GCA_964425155.1 uncultured Ornithinicoccus sp.
GGAGGGGGAGGTTAGGGTCGCCTTGGTACGACAGATCCAGCGTTCCGGCCTAGACTGCGAAGTCGAGTTCGTGAAGATCTTCACAAGCGTTCAGAGGCAGTCGTGAGCGAGAGCATCAGCGGGGCGCCCGGCACCGGGGCCCCTGTCGCCGAACCCGCGACCGAGACCGCCGACGTCATCGTCGTCGGGGCCGGCCCCGGAGGCTCGGCCACCGCGGCGTACCTGGCGATGGCGGGGCTCGACGTCCTGTTGCTGGAGAAGACCCAGTTCCCGCGGGAGAAGGTCTGCGGCGACGGCCTCACCCCCCGCGCGGTCAAGGAGCTGATCACCCTCGGCATCCCCACCCCCGAGGACGAGGGCTGGATCAAGAACCACGGGCTGCGCATCCTCGGCGCCGGCATGCGGCTGCAGCTGGACTGGCCCGAGCTGGCCAGCTTCCCCCCATACGGGCTGGTGCGCACCCGGCAGGACTTCGACGACATCCTCGCCAAGCACGCGGTCAAGCACGGCGCGCGGCTGCACGAGCGCACCAACGTCGTCGGGCCGGTCCTCGACGACCGCACCGGCCACATCGTGGGCGTGCGGGCCAAGGGTGTGGACGAGCAGGGCCGCAGCGCCGGTGCCGAACGCACCTACACCGCGCCGTTGGTCGTGGCGGCCGACGGCAACTCCAGCCGGCTGTCCCTCGCCATGGACCGGCCCAAGCGGGACGACCGGCCGATGGGCGTGGCGGTGCGCACCTACTTCACCAGCCCCCGGCACGACGACGACTACCTCGAGTCCTGGCTCGAGCTGTGGGCGGACGATCCCCGGGGCGAGGGCAGCGGCCGGGTGCTGCTCCCCGGTTACGGCTGGATCTTCGGGGTGGGCGACGGCACGAGCAACGTCGGCCTGGGCATCCTCAACACCTCCTCCGCGTTCGGCAAGGTCGACTACAAGGACGTCCTGCGCCGGTGGGTCGCCACGATGCCGGAGGAGTGGACCTACAACGAGAGCACCATGGTCGGGCCGATCCGCGGTGCCGCGCTGCCGATGGGCTTCAACCGGCAGCCGCACTACGGCCGCGGTCTGCTGCTGGTCGGCGACGCCGGCGGCATGGTCAACCCGTTCAACGGCGAGGGCATCGCCTACGC
>CAYRLV010001009.1:0-1130 GCA_964425155.1 uncultured Ornithinicoccus sp.
GCGCACGCCGGCACCGGCCGCCATACCGGACCGGGCACCGGCCCGAGACAGGGGACGACCCGTGAGCTCCGGACCGACGAGTCGGTGCGCGGGGTGCGGTGGACGAGCCGCACATACTCACGGGTCGCGGCGGCTGCGGGGAATTCGCGGCCTCCATCCGTCCCTGGCTGACCCCGACGGGGGCCAGTGAACGGGGCTGGGCTAGCGCGCAGCCACCTCACGCGTCCGATAGGTATTCACTAGGTCGGACCACCTCCCTTCTCGTGTGCCTCGACCGTAGGCCGCCCGGTTTGGTCGGTGCAACGGCTTATGCGGAGGGCGCCCGCACGCGGCGCGGGGCATCCCGGTGCGAAGAATGAGAGGCTAGGGCCGTGACCGACCTGATCGATACCACCGAGATGTATCTGCGCACGATCTACGAGCTCGACGAGGAGGGCATCGTCCCCCTGCGGGCCCGGATCGCCGAGCGCCTCGGCCACTCCGGCCCCACCGTGTCGCAGACCGTCGCCCGGATGGAGCGGGACGGTCTGGTGAGCCTGTCCGGCGACCGCCACCTCGAGCTGTCCGAGGAGGGACGCAAGCTGGCCATGCGGGTCATGCGCAAGCACCGGCTGGCCGAGCGGCTGCTGGTCGACGTCATCGGCCTGGAGTGGGAGTACGTCCACGACGAGGCGTGCCGCTGGGAGCACGTGATGAGCGAGCGGGTGGAGCGCAAGATCCTGCGGCTCATCGGCGACCACCGCGAGTCGCCCTACGGCAACCCCATCCCCGGCCTCGACGAGCTCGGTGAGCCGGGCGAGGACGAGGAGTTCCGGTTCGGGCTGCGCAGCCTGCACGAGGTGGCCGAGGGGGAGCCGCGGTCGGTCATCGTGCGGCGGATCGGCGAGCCGGCGCAGGTCGACCACGAGGCGCTCAACCTGCTCACCGACGCCGGCCTGCTGCCCGGGCGTCGCGTCCAGGTGCGCAGCGAGGAGGGGCGGGTCATCGTCGTGCCGGACGGCGGGGCGGACGTCGACGGGGTCTCCTTGCCACCCGAGGTCGCCGCGCACGTGTTCGCCGCCGACGCCTGAGTATGCGGGGCCGGTCGCCACGCCGGCGCGTCGCCCTGGGGTGCTCCAGCAGCGCTCGAC
>CAYRLV010001010.1:0-1129 GCA_964425155.1 uncultured Ornithinicoccus sp.
GCGGCGCCCGGACGGACGGCGGATCTACGCTGAACCATGCCGGTCCTCGGCACCAAGCTGCACGTCCCGCGGCCGCGAAGAGAGCTGGTCGCCCGAGCCCGCCTCACCGACCGGCTCCGCGACGACGGCCGCGGTCTGCCCCGGCTGGTGCTGGTCGCGGCGCCCGCCGGATTCGGCAAGACCACGCTGCTGGCCCAGTGGCTGGGGGCGACGCACGACCCGGCGAAGCCTGCCCCGCGCGTCGCCTGGCTGTCCCTCGACGCCCGCGACGCCGACCCGCAACGCTTCATCGGCAACCTCGTCGCCGCCGTCCGGGCGTCCGGTCCCCTGGCGAACCACGTTGCCGGCGACGCACCGGGCCGGGAACTCGCCGACGAGGCGGTGGCCCGGCTCGAGGCCGATCGTGGGGGCGCCATCGAGGACGTGCTGGTCAGCCTGGTCAACGACCTCGACACGCTCGCCGGCACGACGGTCCTCGCGCTCGACGACTACCACGTCATCGACACGGCCGCCGTGCACGAGGCGGTGACCTTCCTGCTCGACAACCTTCCTCCCCGGGTCACGCTGGCTCTGACGACGCGGGCCGACCCACCGCTGCCGCTGTCCCGCCTGCGCGCTCACGGTGACCTGCTGGAACTGCGGGCAGCCGACCTGCGGTTCACCGAACCGGAGGCCTCGACCTTCCTCAACCAGGTGATGGGGCTCGGCCTGGACGCGGAGCAGGTCGTGGCGCTCGCGCACCGCACCGAGGGCTGGGCAGCCGGACTCCAGCTCGCCGCCCTGTCGGCGCGAGCGCGTCCAGACGCCGCGGCCGACATCGGTGGCTTCGTGGCGGCGTTCACCGGGAGCCATCGTTTCGTCCTCGATTACCTCCTCGAGGAGGTGCTCGACCGCCAGCCCGACGACATCCGCGCCTTCCTCCTGGACACCTCGGTCCTGCACGAGCTGACGGGAAGCCTCTGTGACGCCCTCACCGGCCGCCGAGACGGCCAACGGATCCTCGAATCCCTCGAGCGAGACAACCTTTTCGTCGTGCCGCTGGACGACGGGCGCACGTGGTGGCGCTACCACCACCTCTTCGCCGACGCCCTGCGCTCGCGCCTCACCGCGCAGGACCCGGGGCGGGTGC
>CAYRLV010001011.1:0-1127 GCA_964425155.1 uncultured Ornithinicoccus sp.
GCACCGGTGTTGATCCAGACGGTCTTGGTCTCGAGGTAGTCCTCGATGGCGCGGATGCCGTTCTCGCGGCCGAGACCCGAGTCCTTCACGCCGCCGAAGGGTGCCTGGAAGCTGACCGCTCGGTAGGTGTTGACCCAGACGGTGCCGGACTGGATGCGGTCGGCCATCCGGAAGGCTCGGCCGATGTCGCTGGTCCAGATGCCCGCGCCCAGGCCGTAGCGGGAGTCGTTGGCGATGCTTGCCGCCTCCGCTTCGCCGTCGAACGGAATGACCGCGAGCACCGGCCCGAAGACCTCCTCCTGGGCGATCCGCATGTCGTTGGACACGCCGGTGAAGATCGTGGGTTCGACGAACCAGCCGTCGCCGATCCCTTCGCGTTCGGCCGGTCCGCCGCCGAGTGCGACGTGGGCGCCTTCGTCCTTGGCGATGCCGATGTAGTCGAGGACCTTGGCGTACTGCGGCTGGGTGGTGATCGGTCCGACCTGGGTGGTCTCCAGGCGGGGGTTGCCCATCACGGCGGTCCCGGCCAGGGCGACGACGCGCTCGACGACCTCGTCGTGGACGGGTTTCTCCACCAACAGCCGGGATCCGGCGATGCAGGTCTGCCCGGTGGCGGCGAAGATTCCCGAGACCACGCCGTTGACCGCGTCGTCCAGGTCGGCGTCGGCGAAGACGATGTTGGGGGACTTGCCGCCGAGCTCCAGCCCGACGTGCTTGAGGTCGCCCGCGACCGCGCGGTTGATCGCCTTACCGGTCGCATCCGACCCGGTGAAGGAGACCCGCTTGACGTCCGGGTGCTCGGTCAGCGGTGAACCCACCTCGGCGCCCAGCCCGGTCACCACGTTGAGCACCCCGTCCGGCAGGCCGGCCTCGGTGAACAACCGAGCGAGCTCCACCGTTGAGGCGGAAGTGAATTCGGACGGCTTGACCACGACCGTGCACCCGGCGGCCAGTGCCGGGGCCAGCTTCCAGGCGAGCAGCAGCAGCGGCGAGTTCCAGGGGGTCACGATCGCGGTCACTCCGACCGGCACCTGCGTGGTGTAGACGAAGTACCCGTCCTTGTCGATCGGCAGCACGGTGCCCTCGACCTTGTCCGCGAGGCCACCGAAGTAGCGGTACCACTCCGG
>CAYRLV010001012.1:0-1126 GCA_964425155.1 uncultured Ornithinicoccus sp.
GGCGGTAGGCGCGGTGGTTGGCGCGCGCGCGGCGGCGCTCGTCGGGGGACATCTTTTCCCAGCGCGCGATACGTTGGCGGATTGCCTCGCGCCGTTTTTCCGGCAGGGTCTTCCAGTGTTCCGCCTTGTGCATGATGTGGCGCTGGACGTGTGCAGGCATGCGGTTCCAGCGCGACTGCATCGGTGCGAGCAGGTGGCGGGTGTCGGGGTCCAGCCGCGACCACGGTACGGCCGTCTGCGGATCGCGTTGCGCCGGTGGCGCCGGTGCCGCGATGGCGACCCCGGACGCGAGCATGCCGGCCACCGGCAGCCCGGAAAGGGCCGTCAACGCCAACACCGGCAGCAGCCCGAAGGGCAGGCGGAAGCGGTTCATGGGTGCGCGGTCCGGCTGGCGACCCGCGGCTGTTCGGCGAGCCACGCATAGAAATCCATGTCCTGGTAGAGCGCGGGGTCGGTCTGGTCGGTGTCCGGGGGCAGGGCCTGCTCATCGGTGACGGCGACATGGCTGGCCACGGGGGCGGCATGCTGCGGCGGTAGTGACGACCAGTTGACCACCAGTGCCAGCACTGCCGCCGCGAAGGCGCCGGCGGGCACCATCCAGCGCAGCGGACGACGTGGCGCCGTGCCCTGTTCCAACGCCGTGCGGCGCGCGGCGCGCAACCGCGCGGCGGTAGCGGTGTCGACCCGCGGCCCCCACTCGCGGTACAGCTCGCGGGCGCGGGTGGTGATGTCGGTGTCCGGCGAGGGTTTCATCGCCAATCCTCCAGTTGGTCACGCAGTGCGTGCATGGCACGCGACAGGTGGGTCTTCACGCTGCCTTCGGAGCAGCCCATTGCCGTGGCCGTGTCGGCCACGCTCATGTCTTCCAGCACGCGCAGCATGAAGGCTTCACGCTGGCGCGCGGGCAGGCCGTCGATGGCCTGTTGCAGTTCGCCCATGGCCTGGCGGTCCTGCAAGTGTTCCTGAGGCGTCGGATCGTGGCTGGCCGGCTCCCAGGCCGGCATTTCGCCGCCGTGGCCGTCGCTGCCGCCGCCCAGCCATCCGACCACGATGGAACGCACCTTGCGGCGTCGCTGCAGATCCACGATGCGGCGACGCAGGATCGACCAGAACAGCGGCGCCCACT
>CAYRLV010001013.1:0-1124 GCA_964425155.1 uncultured Ornithinicoccus sp.
GGACGACAAGGCCAAGTCGGCGCTCTACCTCCACGCGTGCCGGCACAGGGGCATCAAGGTGTTGCCGCCCGACGTCAACGAGTCGGCCGCCAACTTCGCCGCGGTGGGCACGGACATCAGGTTCGGTCTCGCGGCCATCCGCAACGTCGGCCGCAACGTGGTCGACGCGATCACCACCGCCCGCGAGGAGAGGGGCCGGTTCACCTCGTTCGAGGACTTCCTGCGCAAGTGCCCGGCCGTGGTGTGCAACAAGCGGACCATCGAGTCGCTCATCAAGGCCGGGGCGTTCGACGACCTGCAACACACCCGCCAGGGCCTGGTCCACGTGCACGAGGCCTATGTCGACGCGCTCGTCGACGAGAAGCGCCAGGAGGCCATCGGTCAGGACTCCCTCTTCGGTGGCTTCGGCGACGACGGCGGCGGGGATGCCGGGTCGCTGATCGCCATGCCCGACATCCCGTCGATCGAGTGGGACAAGCAGACCCTGCTCGCCTTCGAGCGGGAGATGCTCGGCCTCTACGTGTCCGACCACCCCCTCTTCGGCATCGAGCACGTGCTGGCCCAGCACGCGGACTGCTCGATCGCCTCGCTGACCGCCGACGACGGCAAGCCGGACGGCGCGACGGTCACCATCGCCGGCCTCATCACCGGGCTGCAGATCAAGCGCACCAAGAAGGGCGACCTGTGGGCGATCGCCACGGTCGAGGACCTCGACGGTGCGATCGAGTGCCTGTTCTTCCCGTCCACCTACCTGACCGTGTCGACGATGCTCAGCCACGACGTCGTCTGCGTGGTCAAGGGGCGAGTCAGCCGGCGCGACGACTCCCCGTCGATCTTCGCGCAGGAACTCACCCTGCCGGACATCAAGGAAGGGCCGCGGGGCCCGGTGGTGCTGAACCTGCCACTGGCCCGGGCCACCAGCGGTGTGGCCGAGCGGCTCAAGGACGTGCTCGGCGACCACCCCGGGGTGACCGAGGTGCACGTCCGGCTGACCCAGCCAGGACGGTCCGTGCTCATGCGCCTCGACGACCAGTACCGCGTGACCGCCTCACCGGCGCTGTTCGGAGACCTCAAGGCGCTGCTCGGCCCCGCCTGCCTCAGCAGCTGACCGGGCGACCTCCGGG
>CAYRLV010001014.1:0-1121 GCA_964425155.1 uncultured Ornithinicoccus sp.
ACCGGGAAGGTGGTGACCAGCAGCAGCTCGATGATGCGCGGCTTGGTCAGCGCCAGGTAGTCACGCACCACGGCCCGACCCGAGCGCCCCGCTGCGGGCGCGTCCGGCGCCCCTGTCGACGCCTGGGAGCGCGGCTCGAGAGCAGTCACGATGTCCTTCGGTCTGGCGGTGCGTTCCGGCGCGGGGCAAAGCGGGGGCGGAAGGTCGCGACGAGTCTATCTCCCCCGGAGCCCGAGAGGCGCCCCGCCTACCGGGCCCGGCGAGGCGGCGCAGGACTAGGCTCGGGCACGAGTCCACCGATGTCCACGAAGGAGTCCGACCGTGACCGCAGACCACGAGCAGAGTGAGCAGCGTCGCCGCGATCCCGCCCTGGCCCTCCCCGTCGCCGACCAGGTCGGCTGGAGCGACCTCGACGTGCGGGCCGTCGACACGGTCCGGGTCCTCGCGGCGGACGCCGTGCAGAAGACCGGCAACGGCCACCCGGGCACGGCCATGAGCCTGGCCCCGGTCGCCTACCTGCTCTACCAGAACGTGCTGCGCCACGACCCGACCGATGCCCACTGGCTGGGCCGCGACCGGTTCGTCCTGTCCTGCGGCCACTCCAGCCTGACCCAGTACATCCAGCTCTACCTGTCCGGCTACGGACTCGAACTCTCCGACCTCGAGGCGCTGCGCACGTGGGGGTCTCTCACCCCCGGCCACCCCGAGGTGCACCACACCACCGGCGTGGAGATCACCACGGGTCCCCTCGGCTCCGGACTCGCCTCGGCCGTCGGTATGGCGTTCGCGCAGCGTCGTCAGCGCGGTCTGTTCGACCCCGACGCGGCTCCCGGGGAGAGTCCCTTCGACCACCACATCTACGTGCTCGCCTCCGACGGCGACATCATGGAGGGCGTGTCGTCCGAGGCCAGCTCGTTGGCCGGGCACCAGGAGCTCGGCAACCTGACGCTCATCTACGACGCCAACCAGATCTCCATCGAGGACGACACCGACATCTCCTTCTCGGAGGACGTCGCCAAGCGCTACGAGGCCTACGGCTGGCACGTGGAGACCGTGGACTGGCGCGACTCGCACCCCTACACCGAGAACGTCGACGCCCTCCACGCCGCGATCGAGAGCGG
>CAYRLV010001015.1:0-1120 GCA_964425155.1 uncultured Ornithinicoccus sp.
CGGCATCTTTGCCCAGTCCGTGACCGCCCCGATCGGTTGGCAAAGCTGTGGGCCGGCCCGGCGCCGCGGTTCCCAGACGGCGATGTCGAAGATGCCGTCGGCAACAAGTGATGCGGCGGCACGAGATGGGCGAGGACCTGACCTTGCTCATCGGCCGGCGTCCGATGGTGCGCTGCTGGAGATCGCCACTCCGGGTGTTCGGCGAAAGGTGGCCGTACCGACCTCGCTCGAGAGCGACGCTCCACTCGGGGGCCGGTTGTCGATCGACAGGCGCACGCCTACCCGCCGGATTCGATGTCCTGGCTCAGGCTGGCTCGGACGTCCTTGATCCGCCGGTACAGCCGCATCGGATGTTCGGGGACCGCCAGGAACCCATGGTGGACATAGAACCGAACTGCCGCATCATCGATGGCGTCCACCACGACCAGCCGGGCAGCCGCGGCATCTCCGGCCGCCACGGCCTTGCGTAATGCCTCGGCAAGCAGGAGGCTACCCAGGCCCTCCCCTTGACGACCGGCGTCGACGGCCAGGCGGGCGAGCAAGGCCACACCGACGGGATAGCCGGGCAGTCCACGGACAAGTTGCCGCGGCGCGTCGGAGCGCAGCACCGATCCCATCGTCAGGCTGAAGTAGCCGACCACGTCGTCCTCCTGGATCAGGAGGAACGTTCGGGCCGAGTCCATCCGCTGTGACGACAACGCGTGGCTGTGAAGCCACCCGTCAAGCGTCTCCTGACCCGATTGGAACGCGGAGACGTCGTGTTCTGCGCCGAGTCGCTCCAGACGCAGATCGCTCACGCCTCGGGCAGCTTCGGGTGTCGCTGGAAGAGGTCGCGCAGCTCCGCCACCGCCGTGGCCGGCTTGTCCAGCTCCGCCATGAACCGGTCAAACGCGTCATTCGACAGCGTCACGTCGCGGCGCTGTTCGATGACCGACGCAGCCCGCGCGGTCACGGTGTCGAGCAGGAAGGAGGTCACCGTGGCATGCTCCAGGTTCGCGGCCTCGCGGATGAGAGCATCCTGCTCCGGGGTCACCCGCACCTCCAGCCGATGCCGCTTGGGAGTGTGAACAGCTGCGTCGCTCATACATAGATCGTACCTTGTCCGGACGGTGTCCGGACA
>CAYRLV010001016.1:0-1117 GCA_964425155.1 uncultured Ornithinicoccus sp.
GTGTCGGGGCCCAGACCGCGCGGGCGAGGGCTGCGCCGGTCAGCGACGTGGCGACTGGCGTGCTGGCCTCAACCATGGGGTGGCTTGCGGCATGGCGTGACTGGAGCCGGCGGCTTCTCGATCATCGTCGCGCAGTGATGAAACGGGCAGGAGGAACCAGTGCCGTTGCAGGCACATGACCTTGCAGTGTTCGATGGGGCCGTGGGTGCTTTCCAGCACGGTGCGCCACAGGATCTCGGCGGGGGTGCCGCACTGGGGACAGGTCGTGATGTCCATGGTCTTCGCCTGCTGTCAAGGTGGCGCTGTGGCGTCGCGTCGTGGTGCTGGCCCGAGCGCTTGACCCTCGGGCAGGACGCCGAGCTGACGCAGCCCCGAGCCGGTGTCGACGATCTCCCACATCTCGATGATCCGGTTGTGCGCGATCCGCGCGAACAGGGCCTGGTCCACCGCAAGGTGCCTGCCGGTCGCCGCGATGCCAAGGAACGGTCCGCAGTGGATTCCGCTGGCTCGCACGCGTGCCGCGGCCAGATCTCCTGCGCTCACCTCGTCGAGGACGTGGTGCCGCAATTCGGCCAGTCCCTGGCGCGCTGCGGCCCAGGTCTGGAGGGTAGCCTCGACCCCGACAAGCACCGCGTCCCCGGGGGTGTGCGTGACGACGTTCGCGTCGAGCAGTTCGCGCAGCTGCTGCTCATTCCCGGCGTCGCCGGCGGCGAGGTACTCCTTGATCATGAGGTCTCCTGGCTTCGTCGGGTCGCGGTGGCAAGGACGTACTCCCACTGCATGGTCCCGTCGGCCTGCCAGTGCCGGCGCGCGAGGTCGTCGAGCACCTCCTCGAGCTGGCGGGTGCGGGCGGGGTCGTCGGCCAGGCGCGTGAACGCGGCGACGATCGGCCCGTACCTGCTGGCGAACAGGCGGCGGAAGTCGGCCGGCTGGGCGAAGGCGGTGACCCGGACCACGTCGGTCCTGGTGGTCAGGGGACCGAGTCTGCTGCCCGCGAGCTCAAGCACGTGCCCGGGGTCGGCCCACCGGACGGGGGGCTGTGCGCCCGTCGGTGGCGAGGGGACAAACTCCCGCACCGCCGCGAGCAGCTGCCCGATGAATCCTTCCCCGGTCCAGC
>CAYRLV010001017.1:0-1114 GCA_964425155.1 uncultured Ornithinicoccus sp.
GTGACACACGTATGCCGTCCGCTCCGGTGAGCGGACGGCATACGTGTCGTGGGTGGTCGGGGAAGGCGTCTCCCGACCGGGTGGGTCAGGCCTGGCCCTCGCCCTCGGCCGGCTTCTCGGCCGAGCCTTCCTTGACCTTGGCCTCGATCTGCTTGCCGACACCCTCGTCGATGTTCTTCCAGTACTGCAGCGCGCGCTCCAGCACCTCGCCGCGGACGCCGCCGAGCAGGCTGCCGCTCACCTGGTCGACCAGGCGCTCGCGCTGCGCGTCGTCGAAGACCTCGCGCACCATGGTGCCCGGCTGGCCGAAGTCGTCGTCCTCGGCGTGCAGCTCGTAGGCGCTGCGCACCATGTCGCCGTCGGCCTCCCAGCTCTCCTCGACCGGTCCGGTGTGGTCGGCCCAGCTGCGGCCCTCGCTGTTGGGTGCGTAGACCGGTGCGCTGCCGCTGTTCTCGTAGCTCATCTGGCCGTCGAACAGGTAGGAGTTGACCTCGATGCCGCGCGGCTTGTTGACCGGCAGCTGGTGGAAGTTGGTGCCGATCCGGTTGCGCTGCGCGTCGTTGTAGGCGAACGCGCGGCCGAGCAGCATCTTGTCGGGGGACAGGCCGATGCCCGGCACGGTGTTGCCCGGGGAGAACGCCGCCTGCTCGATCTCGCCGAAGAAGTTCTCCGGGTTCTGGGTCAGCGTCATGGTGCCGACCTTGATCAGCGGGTAGTCCTGGTGCGGCCACACCTTGGTCAGGTCGAACGGGTTGAACCGGTAGTCCTTGGCGTCCTCGTAGGGCATCACCTGGACCGAGAGGGTCCAGCTCGGGTGCTCGCCACGCTTGATCGCGTCGAACAGGTCGCGGCGGTGGAAGTCGGCGTCCGCACCGGCCATCTCGGCGGCCTCGGCGTTGCTGAAGAACTCCATGCCCTGGTCGGTGTGGAAGTGGTACTTCACCCAGAACTTCTCGCCGCCGGGGTTGACCCACATGTAGGTGTGCGAGCCGTAGCCGTTCATGTGCCGCCAGGTGCGCGGCAGGCCGCGGTCGCCCATGACGTAGGTGACCTGGTGGGCGGTCTCGGGGTTGAGCGTCCAGAAGTCCCACTGCATGTGGTTGTCGCGCAGCCC
>CAYRLV010001018.1:0-1112 GCA_964425155.1 uncultured Ornithinicoccus sp.
GCGTGGCGGCGGGCGCCGGCGATGGCGGTCTGGGCCTTGCCACGCGGGCTCAGCAGCGACGCGGCGACGGTGACGGCCAGTAGCCCCACGATCAGGGAGAGGGACAACCCGGTGCTGATCTCCACCACCGGGACGGGTTCGCCGTCGTTGATGAACGGCACCGAGTTCTCGTGCAACGCGTGCAAAATCAGCTTGATCCCGATGAGCACCAGGATCGCCGCGAGGCCGTAGCTGAGGTAGATCAACCGGTCCAGCAGTCCCTCGAGCAGGAAGTAGAGCTGCCGGAGTCCCATCAAGGAGAATGCCGTCGCGGTGAACACCAGGAAGGTGTTCTGGGTGAGTCCGAAGATGGCAGGGATCGAGTCGAGGGCGAACAGGATGTCGGTGCCGCCGATCGCCACCATCACGAGCAGCATCGGAGTCATGGCCCGGCGGCCGTCCACGACGGTGAACAGCTTGTCGCCGTCGTAGTGCTCGGTGGTGTGGATGACCCTGCGTGCCAGCCGGACGACGACGTTCTCGCCGCCGTGGCTGTCCTCTCCCTCCGACTTCAGCATGTTGCCGGCCGTGAGCAGCAGGATCAGGCCGAACAGGTAGAAGACCCAGGCGAAGCTGTTGATGAGTCCTGCTCCGACGAAGATGAGTCCGGTCCGGGCGATGAGCGCGAAGACGATGCCGAAGAGCAGGACCTTCTGCTGGTCCGCGGCCGGGACACGGAAGCTGGACATGATGATGAGGAACACGAACAGGTTGTCGACCGACAACGCCTTCTCGGTGAGGTAGCCGGCGAAGTACTCGGCGCCCATCTGGGAGCCGCCGAACACCAGCACCAGCAGTCCGAACACCACGGCGAGACCGACGTAGATCGTCGACCAGAGTGCGGCTTCCTTCAGGGTCGGCGTGTGCGCCTTGCGCACGTGCGCGAAGAAGTCGAACAGCAGCAGGCCAACGATGGCTACTGCGGTGATGATCCAGATGGTGGTCGGCACCAAGGCGCGTCCCCTGCCGTGAGAGGGCCGTCGTGGTCTCACCCTAAACAGTGCACGCATCAGCGCCAAGTGCGCGCCGTATGCGGGGTCGTGGCGTGTCTGCTCGGCGCAGCCGGGTGCGCC
>CAYRLV010001019.1:0-1111 GCA_964425155.1 uncultured Ornithinicoccus sp.
AGCGCGGCCACGGTGGACCGGGTCCTGCACGGACGCGACCACGTCAGCTCCCGGGCGGTCGCTCAGGTCGAGCAGGCGCTGCTGGACCTGGACCGGCAGCGGACCCAGTTGCGGCTCGGTGGCCGTTCCCTGCTGCTCGACCTGGTGATGTGGGCGCCCAGCCGATTCAGCACCGCGGTGCGCGACGCGCTCGAGCACGAGCTGCCCGGCCTACGCCCGGCCACCGTGCGCGCTCGGTTCCACCTGCGGGAGACCGGAGGACTCGACGACCTCGTGGCGGTCCTGGACCGACTCGGCTCCCGGGGTCGGGGAAGCGAGGGAGTGCTGCTCAAGGCTCCCGACGACCCTGCCGTGACGGAGGCGGTCGATCGCCTGGTGGGACAGGGGATCCCGGTGGTCACCTTGGTGACTGACCTCCACGCGAGCCGGCGCACGGCATACGTCGGCTTGGACAATCCGGCCGCGGGGGCGACCGCCGCCTACCTGCTGTCGCAGTGGCTCGGGCGGCGGCGCGGCGCGGTGCTGGTGACGCTTTCCCGGTCGACCTTCTTCGGTGAGAGGGAGCGCCTCGGCGGGTTCGCGGAGACTCTGGCGCGGATGGATCCGAGGCGCGAGGTGGTCGTCCTCTCGGATGCCGACGGGCTGGACTCCGGGATGACCGGGCTGGTCCGGGACCTGCTGGGCGAGCGGCGGGACCTCGCTGCGGTCTACTCGATCGGCGGCGGAAACCGCGGCATTCTGGGCGAACTCGACCGCGCGGGCGTGCGACCGCGCGCCTACCTCGCTCACGACCTGGATGACGACAACACGCAGCTGCTGCGGGCCGGGCGGCTGTCGGCGGTGCTGCACCACGACCTGCGGGCCGACCTGCGCCGGGCCGCGCAACAGGTGCTGCGATTCCACCACCTGCTGCCGGGCGCGCCCACCTCCTGGCCCGCGCAGGTCGAGGTCATCACCCCCCACAACGTGCCGGCCAGCCTGATCAGGCCGCAGTGAGCGGCAGATCGGCCGGGTCCTGCTGCGGCAGCGCCTGGTGGGCGTGCGGCACACCGAGCGCGCCGTCGGGACGGATGAAGGTCATCGGCAGCCCGGCGGCGAACCACGGCCAGGG
>CAYRLV010001020.1:0-1110 GCA_964425155.1 uncultured Ornithinicoccus sp.
AGAAGGTCAGGGGCGGTTGGTCGGCGATCGTGACGTGCAGCTCGTCGCCGCGTCGCTCGATGTCCATGCGGGCACCCGAGGGGAGGACGAAGTGACCGACGAACGGGTCGAGCTCGCTGCCGAGCGGAGGGTCGAGGGGGTCGAGGACCGCGTCCGGCCAGTCGTGCCGCGCCGCCAGGTCGCCGAGCAGGTCGACGATCAGGTTGACCCCGCACTCATCGCTGTTGGTCATGATCGCGGCACCGTCACCGCTCTCGCGGTGCACCAGCAGGTGGCAGTTGTAGCCCTCGTTGCCGCCCAGGTGGCCGAACCACCGGCCCCGGCCGTCGGGGCCCGCGCGGAGGAACAGCCCGAGCCCCATGGAGTCCAGACCGCCGATCCGCACGGTCGCCCCGGACGAAGGGACCTGGCGGGTCAGCATCTGCTCCACCAGGTCGGGGCCGACGACGGCGCCTGGCGCTCCGGCGTCCGCGGCCCGGACGCCCATGGCGAAGCGCAGCAGGTCGGTCGGCGTGGTCCACAGCCCTGCGGCGCACTGCTCGGGGTAGACGTGCCACTCGCCCACGACCACCGACCGGTCGCCGTGGTGGCCGGACGCCGCCTCCTCGTGCAGCGCCGCGGGCAGCGGCTGGGCGAAGGTGCTGTGCCGCATGCCGAGAGGGGAGAGGACGAGTCGGTCGAGCAGCTCGACGGCAGGAAGACCTGTGGCCTCTTCGAGCATCAGCTGGAGCACCGTGATGCCGCCGCCCGAGTAGCGGAACTGCAGACCGGGGACCAGGTCGGCGCGCACGCCGGGGGAATTGGCCGGCGCCACTCCGGACAGAACCTGCACGAGCGTGGGCACCGGCGCACCGACGGGATAACCGGGGAACCCGGACGTCGTCAGTCCCGCACTGTGGCTGGCGATCCGGCGCAACGTGACCCGCGGCTGCCACGCGCCGTTGGCCGGTACCGTCCACGACCGCAGCCGGTCGTTGACGTCCTCGTCGAGGTCGAGGTCCCCGTCCCGCACGAGCCGCAGCGCGCCGAAGACACTGATCGGCTTGCTGATCGAACACGCCTGGAACCGCGTGGTCGGGGTGACCTCGGCGCCCAGACCGTCGGATCCGG
>CAYRLV010001021.1:0-1109 GCA_964425155.1 uncultured Ornithinicoccus sp.
GCAAGACCAACCTGGTCGAGGCGGTCGGCTACCTCGCCACCCTGGCCAGCCACCGGGTCTCCACCGACGCTCCCCTGGTGCGCTACGGCGCCGAGCAGGCGGTGATCCGTGGCCTGGTGGTGCGCGACGGGCGGGAGACGCTGGTGGAACTGTCCATCGCGCCCGGCCGGGCCAACAAGGCTCGCCTCGGCCACTCGCCGGTGACCCGGCCCCGGGACGTGCTCGGCACGCTGCGCACCGTGTTGTTCGCACCCGAGGACCTCGACCTGGTCAAGGGCGACCCGGCCGGCCGGCGCCGCTTCCTGGACGACCTGCTGGTGGCCCGCCAGCCGCGCTGGGCGGGCGTGCGTTCCGACTACGACAAGGTGCTGCGGCAACGCAACGCCCTGCTCAAGTCGGCCCAGCCGGTGCTCCGCAAGGGCCGCAGGCGCACCAGGGACGCGAGGCCGGGCGACTCCGTGGAGCCGGTCGAGGACGCCCGGGCGAGCGCGCTGCACACCCTCGACGTCTGGAACGGTCAGCTCGCCGCGGTGGGCGCCGCGCTGCTCTACGCCCGGTTGCGCCTGCTGCGCGACCTGGTCCCCTACCTCGCCCGCGCCTACGACGAGGTGAGCGCGGGACGCTCCGGTGCGCACGCCGCATACCGGTCCTCGGTGCGCGAGGAGATGGCGCGCAAGATCGCGGACGGCGAGGTCCCCACCCAGGAGGACCTGCAGGACGAGTTGCTGGCGTCGTTCGAGCAGCTGCGCGAGCAGGAGATCGAGCGCGGCGTCACGCTCGTGGGTCCGCACCGGGACGACGTCGTGCTCACGCTGGGCGAGCTGCCGGCCAAGGGCTACGCCAGTCACGGGGAGTCGTGGTCGTTCGCGCTCGGGCTGCGCCTGGCCGGCTACCAACTGCTGCGGCACGACCTGGGCACCGACCCGGTGCTGATCCTGGACGACGTCTTCGCCGAGCTGGACGTGGGGCGGCGGGAGCGGCTGGCCGCGCTGGTGGCCGACTGCGAGCAGGTGCTGATCACCGCCGCGGTGGAGCAGGACGTCCCGAGCGTGCTGGCCGACACCGGCCGGGTCTTCGAGGTGACCCGCGGGGAGGTGAGTCGCCGTGCC
>CAYRLV010001022.1:0-1107 GCA_964425155.1 uncultured Ornithinicoccus sp.
CTTGCGGATTACGGGGTGGGGTGACACTCGGTCCGGCCAGCCTGCGTGCGGGTGTGGGCCACGGGAGGCAGTCTCTGGATTGCTGAGATCTAGAGAGAGGAAGCCTTCCCGTGACCCACGAGGACATTGTGTACGACCGTCGCGTCCGGTTGCTCGAGTACGCCGCGCAGATCGACAACGTGGCCGAGGCCTGCCGGGTGTTCGGTGTGTCTCGCAAGACCTACTACCAGTGGCTGGGCAAGGCGCGACGGTATGGCTTGTCCGCGCTGTTGCCCAAGGAGCGTCGCCGTCCGCACCAGCCGAACGCGATGTCGGCCGAGGAGGTCTCGGTGATCTTGGCCGAGGCGGTCGCCCGGCCCACGCTGGGACCCCGGTCGCTGCTGCGGCACCTGCACGCTCGCGGGGTGTACCGGTCGGCTTCCGGGGTCGCCAAGGTGTTGCGCCGCCACCGGCTGGGCACCGCCCGGCAGCGGCTGGCCGCGCTGGCCTCGCTGACCGCGGCCGAGACCGGCCAGGCCACCGACGCGGCGTTGGAGGGCCCCTTCGGGTTCTGCCTGTACGCCTCAACGCCCGGGCAGGTGGTGTCGCTGGACACCTTCTACGTGGGCCGGCTCAAAGGCGTCGGCGCGGTCTGGCAGCTGACCGCGGTCGACGTGGCCACCCGGCTGGCGGTGGTGCAGCTGGTCGTCGGGGACAAGAGCGCCGCCGTCGCAGCCGGGTTCTTGGACCACCTGGCCAAGGCGCTGCGCAAGCACCGGATCACGCTGACCGGGGTGCTGAGCGACAACGGGCCGGAGTTCACGGGCAAGGACTTCAAGACCGCGATCGCGGCCCGCGGCCTGGCCCATCACCGCATCCCGCCCCGGTCGCCGAACCACAACGCGGTCTGCGAGCGATTCCACGGCACCGTGCTGCGCGAGTTCTTCCGACCCCACTTCCACCGCGGCCGGGTCGAGGACATCGCGCTGCTGGACAAGTCGCTCCAAGCCTGGGTCTACGACTACAACCACCACCGACCCAACCACGGCCACTACATGAACGGACGCATCCCGGTCCAAGTCAAAAAGCAACTGCAACGCCGCATCCGGCAGACTGCAGCCTGACAGC
>CAYRLV010001023.1:0-1107 GCA_964425155.1 uncultured Ornithinicoccus sp.
ATTCGAGGACCTCGACCTTCTTGATGCAGTCCTGGGCGAGGCGGGCGGCGGGGCCGCCGATCGACCCGAGGTAGAAGCCGCCGTGCTCCTTGCAGGCGTCGGTGACCTGCTTGGACCGGTTGCCCTTGGCCAGCATCACCTTCGAGCCGCCCGCGGCCTGGAACTGCTCGACGTAGGAGTCCATCCGGCCGGCGGTGGTGGGGCCGAAGGAACCGGACGGCATACCCTCCGGCGTCTTGGCGGGCCCGGCGTAGTAGACCGGGTGGTCCTTGAGGTACTGCGGCATGTCCTCCCCGGCGTCCAGCCGCTCCTTGATCTTGGCGTGCGCGATGTCCCGCGCGACGACGAGCGGCCCGGTGAGGGACAGCCGGGTCTTGACCGGGTGCTTGCTCAGCTCGGCGAGGATCTCGTCCATCGGCCGGGTCAGGTCGATCTTGACCATGGCGTTCTTGCCGGTCGAGCTGACCCCGACGGCGTCGGCGGCGTGCTCGCCGAGGCTCTCGTCCGTCTCGTCCGGCAGGAACCGGGCCGGGTCGGTCTCGAGCTGCTCGAGGAAGACACCGTCGGGAGTGATCTTGCCGAGCGCCTGCCGGTCGGCCGAGCAGGAGACCGCGATCGCCACCGGCAGCGACGCCCCGTGCCGGGGGAGCCGCACGACGCGCACGTCGTGGCAGAAGTACTTGCCGCCGAACTGCGCACCGATCCCGAACTGCCGGGTCAGCTCGAGCACCTGCTCCTCCAGCTCGGTGTCGCGGAAGCCGTGCGGGCTGGGATCTCCCGTCGTCGGCAGCGAATCGAGATACTTCGCGCTCGCGTACTTCGCCGTCTTGAGGGCGTACTCGGCCGAGGTGCCTCCGATCACGATGGCCAGGTGGTAGGGCGGGCAGGCGGCGGTGCCGAGTGACCGGAGCTTCTCGTCCAGGAACGTCATCATCGCGTCCGGGTTCAGGATGGCCTTGGTCTGCTGGTAGAGGAAGGACTTGTTCGCCGAGCCACCGCCCTTGGCCATGAACAGGAACGAGTAGGAGGCCTCGTGACCGGGGGAGGTGTCCGCATACAGCTCGATCTGGGCGGGCAGGTTGCTGCCGGTGTTGCGCTCCTCCCACA
>CAYRLV010001024.1:0-1107 GCA_964425155.1 uncultured Ornithinicoccus sp.
TCGGAAGGTCGGCGGTTCGACCCCGCCCCTGGCCACCACCCGAAACCGCAGGTCAAAGGCTCTCTGACCTGCGGTTTTGTCCGTCCTGGGTCCGACCCCGATCAAGCCCCCACTGACCGCCAGCGACCCCAAATGGCCCCGAATGTCCAAGAGATGTTGCACGAGATGTTGCACGAACTCTTGACGTCAAGAGACCTACTGCGGCGCCAGTGCTTCGGCCCAGCTCGTTAGTCACGTCGCTGAACGGCTGCGTAGGTGAAGTCCACGAGGTAGTCGTTGAGCTCGCGGGAGGCGGTCTCGGCGGCGTCAGCGTCGCGGCCGAGGATGGCCTGCAAGATTGCGATGTGCAACTGGGACCCGGCCTTGATCTCGGCCTGCTCATCCACCACTCGGGAGAACCAGAACCGTCTGGACAGACCTTGCAGGGGTGCCATCGCGTCGGCCAGGTATTCGTTGTGTGACCCATTGGCGATCAGGTCATGGGTTCCCTTGACCGTCTCGGCATACTCGCGCAGCGAGAACCCGTCGACCGTGGTGAGGCGCTGCGCCATCACCTTCATCTGTTGCCGCTCTGGCGCCGTGGCGTGGCGGCAGGCCAGGCGCACCGCCAAAGCCTCGAGCACTCGGCGCAGTTCAAGCATCCGCAGCTCGGCCTCGACCGAGTTCGGCGGGACCAGCACGCCCTTGTTGGGATGGATCTCGACCATCCGGTTGCGCGACAACCGCTGCAAGGCTTCCCGGACCGGGGTGCGACCCAGGCCGGTCTTGTCCATCAGCACGGCCTCGGAGACCAACGCACCCGGTTGCAGCTCCTGGAACACGATCATTCTCTCGATGTCCCGGTAGGCCTGAGCCGCCTTGCCTTGACTCTCCACGGTCACCTCTTTCGCTGGTCGGCATCGATCCTACGGGCGCCGACGACACTCGGACGGATGGCAGGGCAAGCCAAGAAGATTCGGGACAACCTCTTGCGCCATCAACCAATATACTGGTTGCATATGGGCTAGTCGCGCCTCGGATGGTCCTCATCTGAGTCCCTGAGATTGCGAGATCCCCATGGCCAACTCCCCCACGATCGAGCAGCGCTCCATCGATTACATCCCCGAA
>CAYRLV010001025.1:0-1106 GCA_964425155.1 uncultured Ornithinicoccus sp.
CCACAAAGATTCGCGGTGAGGGGCAGGGTCGGGCCGGAGTGGCTGCAACAGTTGGTGCCCGTGGCGCGTCGTAGGGGTGTGGGACACCACCAGCAGCCGGCCTCGGCGGCCACCGGCGACACCTCGGGCGAGGATGTCCAGGGCGCGCTCGACGCGTTCGTCAGCGACCGGGGTCAGGCGCTGCTGCGGTTCGCCTTCCTGCTGACCGGCGGTCGTGCGGCCGAGGCCGAGGACCTCGTGCAGACGGTGCTGACCCGGTTGGTGGACCGTGGCCTGGGTGGCCTCGACGACCCGCTGGCCTACGCCCGCCGGGGCATCCTCAACGAGCAGCGCAGCCTCGCCCGGCACTCCGAGGTTCAACGCCGGACGCATCCGCGGCTGGTCGAGCCCGACGCGGGGTCCACGCCCGGGCCGGAGGAGCGGATGACGGTGTTCGCCGCGCTGCGCGAGCTGGGCGAACGCGAGCGGGCCGCCGTGGTGCTGCGCTACTACGAGGATCTGCCGGACCAGCAGATCGCCGAGGCCCTGGGCTGCTCGCGTGCCACCGTCCGCTCGCTCGTCCACCGCGCGCTGCCCAAGCTGCGGGCCCGGCTCGACGACGAGGCCGCGAGCCGCACCGACGAAGGGACGAGGCCGTGAACGCCCTCGACGAGGACTTCGAAACACGGTTGCGACAGCGGTTGCAGGAGGCGGCCGACGACGCACCCACCTTCGGTGGCCTGGACGCCGCGACGCGTCGGGACGCCAACGCGACCAGCCGGCCTTCGCCGCCCTCTCGACCGCGCCGCTGGCTGGCGACCGCGGCCGCCGTCCTGGTCCTGGCCGGCGCCGGAGGCACCTGGTGGGCGACACATTCCGGTGGCGCTCCCGCGACGCACCAGGCGGGCGAGGGACCCGGGGACGGTGACAGCAGCTCCGGCGGCTGCATCGCGGCGCTGAGGCTCGACGGCCGCACCTACTACGGCTGGGGCGACCTGACACGGACCCCCCGGGTTGGCGAACCCCTCGGCACCGCGACGGTGCCGGCGTGCGGTGACGACACCTCGGCAATGCAGATCAGGCCCTTCGCGCTGCCCGGTGTGCCGGTGGACACCGCCGTGTTTGCC
>CAYRLV010001026.1:0-1105 GCA_964425155.1 uncultured Ornithinicoccus sp.
CGCCGGACGTCGCCGATGCCGTGGTGGAGCGGGTCTACGCCGACGTGCCGCGCGACGTGTGGCCGGCAGCGCGGCTGTCCGTCCTCGCCCAGCTCGACTACCTGCGCGCTCACTGATCCGGTCCGCCGCCGCACCAGGGAGGGACCGGAGGGGCCCGCGCCGCACCGATCCACCCACAGGCGAGCGCGGTACCGCGAGCACCACATCGGTACCAATACCGGTACCATCAGTGGTATGGCAACCAACCTGAGGCTGCGGCCGGACGCCGAGGTTGCGGTCCGCGAGTCGGCGGCTCGCACCGGTCGCTCCCAACAGGACGTGATTCGTGCCGCCATCGACGCCTACCTCGGCCTGCGCGGTGACTCGGTGGTCCGCACCGCCCGCGGGACGTTGCTGGCCGGACGCGACGTCCTGCCGGCGCGAACGGCTTATCGCGAGGCGTCCCACCTGGTCCCGCTGCCGCCAGACGTCGGGACCGAGGGCCTGCTCGATCGCGACGAGCGGCGTTGAGTGCGGGTCTACCTCGACAGCAGCGCTCTACTGAAGCGTGTCTTCCTCGAGCCGGAGTCGAACGCACTCATCGCGTGGCTGAGGGAGCACGAGCAGGCGGAGTCGGCTCTGGCCACCTCCTCTCTGGCCTGGGTCGAGGTCACGCGCGCGGTCCGCACCTTCGCGAGCAGAACGCCGGCCGTCGAGGTGGACGAGCTGGTGGAGGTGGCGACGTCGGGGATCCTCGAGCGGCCGATGACGTCCGAGGTGGTGGCCCTGGCCCGGCGGGTGCACCCGCCCGTCCTGCGCACCCTGGACGCGCTGCACCTGGCGTCCGCCCTCGTGCTGGACGTCGACGTGCTGGTCACCTACGACGCGCGCCTTCGGCAGGCGGCCGGCGAGAACCGGATCCGGACGCTGGCCCCGGGGGCCGGTTAACCGGAGAAGGGGAAGGTCGCGAGCGACCGGCTGGCCCCCGGCTCGTACCAGTACAGCTCGGCTCGCGAGATCGCGCACCGGACCGGCAGGTATGGCGTCACAGCGGGCGCCACGTCGCTCACCGACGGCGCGTGGTCGATCGACAGGTGGGGTATGACGTCCCCGAACCTCCCGCCGT
>CAYRLV010001027.1:0-1103 GCA_964425155.1 uncultured Ornithinicoccus sp.
CCAGGCGAAGTTGGCGGCAGTCCGTCAGGGGAATGACCCCGGCATGGCCGTCGTCTCACGCGGCGCAGGCTCGGCACCGGAGGCGGAAGCGGCAGCCTGGCTCATCTTGGAGCCCGGCTTGCGAGGAAGAGGCTCCCCCTTCAACCCAGCGGTCACGACCTGGACGCTGGACATCGCGACCCAGCTCTTGCGCCGGATTGAGGCAGACCCACTCAGTGGCGGAACCGGCTTCTGGCAGAGGTTCCAAGGCCAACTCGCCGGCGCTCCAAGCGAGGTAATCCTACTCGCTGCGGAAATGATGTGTCTGAGGCTCTTGCCGCTGGAGAACGTCAAACCCGAGACGAAGGTCGAGCGAGTCCAGCAAATCCTGAGTTGGGGATCTTCTCCGCGTGAGATTCCGGCCGACCTCAAGCGTGGCCTGAACGCAGCTGGCGCGTTCAACGCCGGCAGGGGGTACCACCAGCAGGCGCCCAAGCATCTGGCATGGCTCTGTCGACTTGTGCAGTCGTGGGCGGACCTTACGCAGGAACGGCGCGACGAAGCACTCGCCGACCCGTTCAGCTTCCTGGAGGTCACCAAGTCGGTTCCCCACGATGTCCCGGCCATGCGCTACACGCTCGAGTACTTGGTGTGGCCAGGGACCTTTCCACCTGTAGTCAGCGCTACCGATCGTCAGGCGATTCACACAGCCCTCATGGACGACCTTGGGGCACCGTCGGGCAATGAAGACCACGCCATCACTGTCGACCTAGTCGCGTTGTACGCGTACCACGGCGCCCGGGACGGGCGCTACCCCAATTGGTACGGCGAGCCCTGGGCTCATCGGTGGCGGAAGGGCGGGGAGGTCGGACCGCGTGCGTGGCTGATTCGGCCAAGCGAAGGCGGCTCAGCGCTGATTCAACGCTGGCTCGATGGCGGATTCATGAGCCTCAAGGCTCACATGTTGGGTGACGTTCCGGCGGGCAGCTCAGAATCTGCGGTGCGCACCGCTGTCAAGGCGGGATACATGCACTTGGACGCGAGCCAACAGGAGGCGACGACCCGCGCCTATCACCGCTTCCTCTCGGTGATGAAGGCGGACGATGTCGTGGTCACCCTGGACC
>CAYRLV010001028.1:0-1101 GCA_964425155.1 uncultured Ornithinicoccus sp.
CCCTCACCCGGCGTGGTCGAAGCCGGTATGCCGTCACTCGCCTTCTGCGGTCACACGGACGTCGTGCCACCCGGCACGGTGGACGCCTGGACCGGCGCGGACCCCTTCGTGCTGCGCGTCGAGGACGGTCGCGGATACGGTCGCGGCACCTGCGACATGAAGGCCGGCGTCGTGGCGATGGTCGGTGCTGTCGAGGCCCTGCACCGCGCGGGTGTGCCCCGGGCGAGACCGATCGCGATCCACTGCGTGAGCGGCGAGGAGGACGGCGGGCTGGGCGCCTTTGCGACGCTGCGGCGCGGTCACCGAGCGGAAGCCTGCGTGATCACCGAGCCGACCGCGGGCGCCGTCATCCCGGCCAACGCCGGCTCACTGACCTTCCGGATCGAGGTGCCGGGATTGGCCACCCACGGCTCGCTGCGGTGGCAGGGGGTCAGCGCCGTCGACAAGCTGGACGTGGTGCAGGCGGCGCTCCGCCGGCTGGAGAGGGAGCGCAACGCCGAGGTCCCGCCCGAGTTCTCGCACCTCGAGCTGCCGTGGCCGCTGTCGATCGGCGTGGTCCGCGCCGGCGACTGGGCCAGCACCGTGCCCGACCTGCTGGTGGCCGAGGGCCGCTATGGCGTCCGACCCGGCGAGACCGTCGAGGACGCGCGCAAGGCGTTCGAATACGCCGTGGCGGAGGCCACGGAACAGGACCGCTGGCTGCGCGATCACCCGGTGCGGATCACCTGGCCCGGCGGCATCTTCGCGTCCGGCCGGCTCCCCGAGCGGCACCCGTTGCTGGGCGAGGTCGCTCGCGCGGTCACTGACGTCCGGGGGAACGCGCCCGAGGTGACCGGCGCACCATACGGATCTGACCTGCGTCTGTATGCGGCGGCGGGAGTCCCGACGCTGCAGTACGGTCCCGGGCGGGTCGAGCAGGCGCATGCGGTCGACGAGTTCGTCGAGCTGGCCGACGTGTTGGCGTGCGCGCGGGTCTACACGCTGCTGGCCCTGCGTGCCTCCTCCGGTCGCTGACCCGGCAGGCGAGCGTCTTCACGCCACCGGGGGGGCAGGATCGATACGGTCGGCGGGTGATCATCTGGCTGAACGGCACCTTCGGGG
>CAYRLV010001029.1:0-1100 GCA_964425155.1 uncultured Ornithinicoccus sp.
TCGACTCGATCTACAGCCCGGTGCTGGCCGTGACCTACAAGGTCGAGGCCACCCGTGTCGAGCAGCGCACCGACTTCGACAAGCTGGTCGTCGACGTCGAGACCAAGAACTCGATGAGCCCCCGGGACGCGCTGGCGTCGGCCGGCAAGACGCTGGTCGAGCTGTTCGGCCTGGCCCGCGAGCTCAACGTCGAGGCCGAGGGCATCGACATGGGCCCGTCGCCGACCGACGCCGCGCTCGCGGCCGACCTGGCGCTGCCGATCGAGGACCTCGACCTGACCGTCCGGTCCTACAACTGCCTGAAGCGCGAGGGCATCCACACCGTGGGCGAGCTGGTCGGCCGCAGCGAGGCCGACCTGCTGGACATCCGCAACTTCGGTGCGAAGTCGATCGACGAGGTCAAGGCCAAGCTGGTCGACATGGGCCTGCAGCTCAAGGACAGCCCGCCCGGGTTCGACCCCAGCGCGATCGCGGACCGCTACGAGGAGTCCGAGGACGACGCCGACGCCTCGTTCGCCGAGGACGAGCAGTACTGACCCGACCTGATGCCCGCCGACCCGGTGACTGCGGTCAGGGTCAGCACCACCTCAAGGAGAACACCCCATGCCTACCCCCACCAAGGGTCCCCGCCTCGGCGGCGGTCCGGCGCACGAGCGGCTGATCCTGGCCAACCTGGCGACGGCGCTGTTCGAGCACGACCAGATCACCACCACGGCGGCCAAGGCCAAGCGGCTGCGGCCGTTCGCCGAGCGGCTGATCAGCTTCGCCAAGCGCGGTGACCTGCACGCCCGGCGCCGGGTCATGACGGTCATCCGTGACAAGGGCGTCGTCCACCGGCTCTTCACCGAGGTCGCGCCCGACATGGCCGAGCGGCCCGGCGGCTACACCCGGATCACCAAGATCGCGCCGCGCAAGGGCGACAACGCCCCGATGGCCGTGATCGAGCTGATCCGTGAGCCGTACTCGCCGAAGAAGGCCACGGTCAAGGAGGCCGAGGCGGCCACCCGCCGCTCCGCCAAGGAGCAGCCGGCTGCCGAGGAGGCTCCCGAGCAGGAGGCTCCCGAGCAGGACGCCGAGGAGACCACCGAGGACGCCGCCAC
>CAYRLV010001030.1:0-1098 GCA_964425155.1 uncultured Ornithinicoccus sp.
GCTTGACGCCGGTGAGGTGCCACGTGCCGTCCGGCTGCTGCACCGCCTTGGTGCGACCGGCGCCGACGTCGGAGCCGGCGTCCGGCTCGGTGAGCACCATGGTGCAGCCCCAGTGCCGGTCGACGAGGTGCTGGGCGAGCTTCTTCTGCGCGTCGGTGCCCAGCATGTAGAGCACCTTCGCGAACGAGAAGCCCGCGGAATACATGTGCACCGCGGGGTTGGCGCCCAGCACCATCTCGGCGACCGCCCAGCGCAGCGACGGCGGCACGACGGTGCCGCCGAGCTCGGCCGGCACGTCGAGCCGCCACCACTCGGCGTCGAGGTAGGCGCGGTAGGACTTCTTGAACGACTCGGGCAGCGTGACGCTGTGGTCCTCGGGGTGGAAGACCGGGGGCGTGCGGTCCGAGTCGAGCAGGCTCTCGGCCAGCTCGTGCTCGGCCAGCCGGGAGACCTCGTGCAGCATCTCGCGGGCGGTGTCGGCGTCCACCTCGGCGAACGGGCCGCTCCCCAGGACGTCCTGCCGTCCGAGCAGCTCGAACAGGTTGAACTCGAGGTCGCGGACGTTGCTCTTGTAGTGGCCCATGGGACTCGCCTCCAGTCGGTTCGCCGTGCGGAGCGGGGCTGCGAGAAGCACCCTACCCGTCAGTAACTTCCATCATGCTACTCATCGGTAACCCAAGCAAGCGGATCGGGTGGATCCGCCGGGCGGCGGGCCGATCTTGACCAAGTCTTGATCAAGCCGTGAGCCGCTCCGGGTTGATCGATCCGCCGGTCGGAGCAGGGTGAGGAGGGCTCGCAGAAGGTCACGGGGGCCACCGATCGAGGGGAGTCTGTATGTCGAGTCGCCGGTGTGCCGGTCGGGTGTCCGCCGCCTGCGCCGGGGGAGTCCTCGTCGCGCTCGCCGGGGCGAGTCCGAGCAGCGGCGACCCCGCCGCCTACGTCGCCCTCGGTGACTCCTACTCGGCCGGCGTCGGCACGCGCGACCGGGTCGACGACTGCTACCGGTCGCCCTACGGCTACCCCGCCCTGCTCGCCGACAGCCTGGGCGTGGCGCTCGACTACCGGGCCTGCAGCGGCGCGCAGACCAGCGACGTCCTG
>CAYRLV010001031.1:0-1096 GCA_964425155.1 uncultured Ornithinicoccus sp.
TCTTCATCAACCAGTTGCGGGAGAAGATCGGCGTGATGTTCGGTTGCTTCTCCTACGGCACACGAGTCACCCTCGCCGACGGAACCCAGGAGAAGATCGGCAAGATCGTCAACCAGCAGATGGACGTCGAGGTGATGACCTACGACGCCGAACAAGACAAGATCGTGGCACGACCGGTCACCGGGTGGTTCGACAACGGCAAGACCGACCGCTTCCTGCAGTTCACCGTGGCCAAGTCAGGGGGCAACGGTCGTGCCCAGTTCGGCGCGACGGAGAACCACCTGGTCCGCACGCCCGGGGGGTGGCGGGAAGCCGGGGAGATCATTGCCGGCGATCGGGTCCTCACTGCTGAGACCGTCCGTCTCAGCGACCAGCAGTGGCAGGTGGTCCTCGGCGGCCTGATGGGTGACGCCCACCTGGCTCCGAACCGACGTGGCCGCTCTGGGGTCCGATTCCGGATGGGGCATGGCGCCCGCCAGCTCGACTACCTCGACTGGAAAGCGTCGCTGCTGGGCAACATCCCGCAGACGCGCACCACGAACGCCAAGGGTGCGGGCTTCGTCGACCTGACCCCGCTCCCGGAGTTGGGTGAGCTGCG
The DNA here is from genome assembly GCA_964425155.1 of uncultured Ornithinicoccus sp. Classification (GTDB taxonomy): domain Bacteria; phylum Actinomycetota; class Actinomycetes; order Actinomycetales; family Dermatophilaceae; genus Segeticoccus. Next base: position 599 of record CAYRLV010001031.1, read on the forward strand.
CGAGGTGATGTACTGGGGTGACGGCAAGAAGCACCTCACCGAGGACGTCATCAAATCACTGACGCCGCTGGCTCTGGCGATCTGGTACATGGACGACGGGTCGTTCTCGTTGCGGTCCAAGGGGCGGCAACGGCGCACCGCCGGAGGCAGCGGACGCATCGAGGTCTGTGTCGAGGCAATGAGCCCACCCAGCCGCGAGCGACTGGCTACCCACTTGCGCGACGTCCACGGCGTGGACTGCTCGGTAGGCCTCCGTGGCGCCCGTCAGGTGGCCGTGCTCACCATGACGACGGCCGGCACGAGCCGGTTCATGGAGGTCGTGGCGCCCTACGTCCACCCGTCCATGGGCGACAAGCTGCTGCCTCGTTTCCAGGGCAGGTTCTCGGTGGAGCCGGAGCACGTGGCGCCCTCGAAGCGCTTGGTGCCCAGCCGCGTTCTCGACGTCCATGTCAAGCCACCGACGCGATCGATGCAGCGCTTCGACATCGAGGTCGAGGG
>CAYRLV010001032.1:0-1095 GCA_964425155.1 uncultured Ornithinicoccus sp.
GGCTGGGCGAAGCCCGGGTCGCCGATGCCGTGGCCCTTGGCCTTGCGCCACATCTCGTCCTGGATGAGCGTGGCCAGTTCCGCGTCGCTGGCCCCGTCCCGCAAGGGCGTGCGCAGGTCGGCCTCGCCCCGGGCGAACAGGCAGTTGCGCACCTGACCGTCGGCGGTGAGCCGCACCCGGTCGCACGCCGCGCAGAACGGCGCCGAGACGCTGGCGATGATGCCGACCGTCTCCGGGCCGCCGTCGACGAGGAACAGCTCGGCGGGTGCACTCCCCCGCTCCCCCTCCGGCTCGCTCAGCCGGAAGTGCTTCTCCAGCTCGGCCCGGATCTCCGCCGCGGAGACCATCTGCTCGCGTTGCCAGGCGTGCTGGGCGTCCAGCGGCATCTGCTCGATGAACCGCAGCTGGTAGCCGCGGTCCAGGCACCACTGCAGCAGGTCGGCCACCGAGTGCTGGTTGACACCGCGCATCGCCACGGCGTTGACCTTCACCGGGGACAGGCCGGCGTCGGCCGCGGCCTTCAGCCCCCGCTCGACGTCGGCGAACCGGTCCCGCAGGGTGAGCTTCTTGAACTCGTCGCGGTCCACCGTGTCGAGCGAGACGTTCACCCGGTCGAGCCCGGCGGCAGCGAGTCCGGCCGCGACGCGCTCCAGGCCGACACCGTTGGTGGTCATGGCGATCCGCGGGCGGGGTGACAGCTCCGCCATACCGGCCACCAGGTCCACGATGGAGCGGCGCAGCAGGGGCTCGCCCCCGGTGAGCCGGATCTGCGTGATGCCGAGTGACACGAAGACCCCGACGACCCGCAGCATCTCCTCGTCGGTGAGCATCTCCGGCTTCGCCATCCACGGCAGCCCCTCGGCCGGCATGCAGTAGGTGCAGCGCAGGTTGCAGCGGTCGGTCACCGAGACCCGCAGATCCTTCGCGACCCGGCCGAACGTGTCCGGCAGGCCGGTCGCGTCCCGCGGGCGGATCGGCAGGCTGCTCATGCCCCCAAGGATAGGCCGGGTAACGTCGATGCGTGCTTCGGGTGCTCTTCACGCGTCGATGGCTGGGGGCGCTGGCCCTGGCCGCGGCCTTCTGCGTGGTGGCCCT
>CAYRLV010001033.1:0-1094 GCA_964425155.1 uncultured Ornithinicoccus sp.
GTCAGCCCTGGGTGCGCGAGCGGAGCCGGGCGCCCTTGGCGTGTGCCTGTTCCCGCAGCCGCCCCTGGAAGTCGGTCATCGCCTCCCGCAGCCGGCCGGCCTCCTCGCCCTCCCCGGAGGCGAGGATGCGCACGGCCAGCAGCCCGGCGTTGCGGGCACCGCCGATCGACACCGTCGCGACCGGCACGCCACCGGGCATCTGCACGATCGACAACAGCGAGTCCATCCCGTCGAGGTGCTTCAGCGGCACGGGCACCCCGATCACCGGCAGCGGGGTGACGGACGCGAGCATGCCGGGCAGGTGCGCCGCACCCCCGGCACCGGCGATGATGACGCGCAGTCCGCGGCCGGCGGCGGACGCACCATACGAGACCATCTCCTGGGGCATCCGGTGCGCGGAGACCACATCCGCCTCGTAGCCGACGCCGAACTCCTCCAGCGCCTTCGCGGCCTCCTCCATGACCGGCCAGTCGCTGTCGCTGCCCATGACCAGTCCCACGACGGGCTGGCTCTCCGGCATCGTGTCCTCCGCACTCACTCCCTGATCACTCCCTGCAGGTAGTCGGCCGCGTGCCGGCCGCGTTCGCGCAGCTGCGCCAGGTCGGAACCCCCGACGTTGACGTGCCCGATCTTGCGGCCCGGCCGCACACCCTTGCCGTAGAGGTGCACCTTCAGCCCCGGGTCGCGAGCCATCAGGTGCCGGTAGGTCGAGTAGAGCTCGGCGTCGTCGCCGCCCAGCACGTTGGCCATCACGGTCCACCGGTCACGGGGGGACGGGTCGCCGAGCGGGAGGTCGAGGACGGCGCGCAGGTGCTGCTCGAACTGGCTGGTCACCGCCCCGTCGATGCTCCAGTGGCCGCTGTTGTGCGGGCGCATGGCCAGCTCGTTGACCAGGTATGCGGGGCCGTCGCCGCGGCTGCCGCCGCTCACCTGGAACATCTCGACGGCCATGACGCCGGTGACGCCGAGCTCGCCGGCGATCCGCAGACCGGCCTCCGTCGCGGCGGCGGACAGGGCGGGGTCGAGGTCGGGAGCGGGAGCGAGCACCTCGGTGCAGATGCCGTCCGTCTGCACCGTCTCCACGACCGGCCAGG
>CAYRLV010001034.1:0-1091 GCA_964425155.1 uncultured Ornithinicoccus sp.
TCTGGGACGCCGTGGAGGTCCTGCGCGACATCCTCGACACCCGCTCCTGGGACCGCGAGCAGTTCCACCGCCGCGAGGCCGTCACCTGACCACCGACGGGCGACGACCCGCCAGCACCCCGCAGCAAAGGAGCTCCGCCGTGAGCACGTTCGACAAGATCCAGGCCCGCGAGTCCGGGCTGAGCAAACAGCTGACCAGCGGCCAGCTCAGCATGATCGCGCTGGGCGGCGCCATCGGCACCGGCCTGTTCCTCGGGAGCAAGCTGGCGATCGGCTTCGCCGGCCCGAGCGTCATCGTCAGCTACCTCATCGGCGGTTTCATCGCGCTCCTGCTGATGGCCGCCCTGGCCGAGATGACCGTGGCGCACCCGACGTCCGGCTCGTTCGGCGCCTACGCCGAGCACTACATCCACCCGCTGGCCGGGTTCCTCGTGCGCTACATGTACTGGTCGTGCATCGTCTTCGCGGTGGGCACCGAGGTGACCGCGGTGGGCCAGTACATGCAGTTCTGGTTCCCGGATGTGCCGGGTGTGGTCTGGGTGGTCGGCTTCGCTGCCCTGCTCATCCTCGTCAACGCCATGAACGTCAAGGCGTTCGGCACGCTCGAGTACTGGTTCTCCGCCACCAAGGTCTTCGCCATCATCGCCTTCATCCTGGTGGCGCTGGGCGTCGTCTTCGCCGCCCCCGGACACGAGGAGAAGTACGGGTTGCACAACTGGGTCGCCGACGGCGGCTTCTTCTCCGGCGGCTTCTCCGGCATGTGGTTCGCCGTGATCGTCTCGATCTTCAGCTACCTGAGCATCGAGATGATCGCGGTCGCCGCGGCCGAGGCGCACAACCCCACCGTCGCGGTGAAGAAGGCGTTCAAGGCCACCGTGTTCCGGCTGCTGGTCTTCTACATCCTCACCCTGTCGCTGATCGTCTCGATCGCCCCCACCTCGGAGATCCTCGAGGGCGGCAGCCCGTTCGTGACGGTCATGCAGGTAGCGGGGATCCCGTTCGCCGACTCGATCCTCAACTTCGTGGTCATCGTCGCCGCGCTGTCGGCCATGAACAGCCAGCTCTACATCTCCACCCGGATGATGTTCAGCC
>CAYRLV010001035.1:0-1090 GCA_964425155.1 uncultured Ornithinicoccus sp.
TTCGGCGGACCGGGCGAGGGCGAGCAGGGTCGCGTCCGCGGCGAGGGTCAGGTAGGTCGCGTGGAAGGCGCCCTGGTGGCTGATCGTGCCGTCCAGGACGAGCGGGTTCTCGGCCGGCGCCCCCGCCATCGCCTCCACCACGCCGGCCAGCCGGGCCAGCTCGTCGAGGACCGGACCGTGCGCCTGCGGCCAGGCCCGCAGTCCGAAGAAGTCCTGCAGCTGCGCGGGATTCGGCGCGTCGCCGGCCAGGAGCTCCCGGACGCGCGCTGCGGTCTGCGTCGCGCCGGGGAAGGGGGTCGCGCGCGCGACCGACGGCCCGACCGCCTCGAGGTTGCCGCGCAGGGCCACGAAGGTCAGCGCCGACACCGTCGTGGCGGCGGTGGTGAGGTCGCCGAGCTCGAGCGCGCCGAGCGCGGCGTCGGCGAGGGAGAACGCGTTGCTGGACAGCAGCGGCAGGGCCTCGTGCACCGAGATCGAGCAGGTATGGCGGGTGGTCCCGTCCGCGCGCGGGCGCTCGCCCAGCAGCGCGAGACCCACCTCGGCGAGCGCGGTGAGGTCGCCGGTGCCGAGGCTGCCGTGCCGGTGCACGACGGGCAGCTCGCCCTCCGGCGCGGCGGCGAGCTCGGCCAGGGCGATCGCGAGGTCGGCGGACGCCCCCGACCCACCGGCGAGGAGCTGGTTGGCGCGGATCGCGAGGGCACAGCGCAGGGCCGGTGTCTCGACCAGGGGCCCCGTCCCGGCGGCGTGCGACCGCAGCAGCCGCGTCGCTGAGGGGTCCGCGTCGTCGGGGGTGGTGGCCGTGTCGCGGTTGGCTCCGACCCCGGTCGAGCGGCCATAGACCGGGCGCTCCGCGCTCAGTCGCAGGGCCAGCTCGTGGCTCGCGCGCGCGGCAGCCAGGCCGGTCTCGCCGACGACGACCCGGGCACCGCCGCGTCGGTCGGCGACCGCGCGCAGGTCAGACAGCCGTAGGGTCGTCCCGTCGAGCACCACGGTCGGGGCGGCATCGACGGTCGTCGGATCAGGTTGATCGTGGTCCATCCCCTGATTGTGTCCGCCCGGTCCGTTAGGTTGAAACGCATGATCCGCTTCG
>CAYRLV010001036.1:0-1083 GCA_964425155.1 uncultured Ornithinicoccus sp.
TGTCGGGCAGGAGTACCGCAAACTGGGTCGCCTGGTCCTCGAGCGCGAGTTCGGCAACTACCTGGAACTGCTCGGCTGATCGCGAGGACCACATGCGTCGACGGATGGCCCGGGCGGGCGAGCAGGAGGTCGTGGAGACGCCCGCGACGGCCGGGCCTCCTGCCCGCGTCCCGCGGCGCGCGGCCGGCACCGACGCCACGGCTTCCCTCTCCTCGCTGCAGGCCATGGCGGGCAACCGCGCCGTGACACAGCTGCTGGCAGCACGGCCGGCGCTCGTCCTGCAACGCGACGGCCCCGCCCTGGAGGACCTCGTCGGCACCGAGACCGGCATCACGGTCGAACGCGACACGGCGCCACAACCGACCGGGGCCCGCTACTCCGTCCCCACGCGTCTCCAGCTCGACAAGCGACCGGCCAGCGGCAAGGGCCGGTGGCTCACGCTGCCGTCCTTCCACCTGCGCATGGACCCACGTCACCTGGTGTTCGGCCTGCTCGACCAGGTGAGCCTGGGCCGCGGTCTCCGCCTGACCAACCCCACGCTCGTCTTCGAGCCCGGCAGCAACTCCGTGACAGCCGCAGGAACGGTGTCCATCCCGACCCCCTACCCGCCCGCCTTCGACAGCCCGCTGAACGTCGGGATAAGGATTCGGTCGACCGGCCTCGAGAAATTCGCGATCCAGGGTGGTGTCGGTCCGTTCCTCGCAGATATCACCCTCACCCTGGACTACGACTCCGAGCCGCTGCGGCAACTGCTCTCGAGGCTCCAGGCCGGCGACCTCGTCAACGCGGCAAGCGGGGCGGGGCAACTCGACCGGGACGCCGGTTTCCGACTGTCCGGCACCGCCGGAGTCGGTGGGCGGGGAGGCAAGGTCCCGCTCACCTACCTCCGGGGTTCAGGCACGGTCTCTCCCCAGGGAGTGCGCGGGTGGGGAGGGGCCGCCGGGGTCATCGGTCTGCCCGCCGGCACCTTCCATCCCGAGCTGGCGGCCCCAGCGGCCGGAGTGGCGCTCGGGGCGGGCTCCCTCCGGCCGAGCGGACGCGCCGACGTCGTCGCCGGATTCGGCGGGGTCACCGGCACCCCCG
>CAYRLV010001037.1:0-1083 GCA_964425155.1 uncultured Ornithinicoccus sp.
CTCGCTCCGGGCCGGCCTGGGCCCCGTCGACGACTCCGGGGGGTGGCGGGCCGGCCGGCCCGCTGGAGCTGTTCGGTCCCTGCCATGAAGTCCCCCAGGGTCCGAGCCCGGGCGCGGCACCGCGGCCGCCGACCCGCTGGGCGACCTGGTGCACCAGCTGATCACCGCGCAGCGGCAGGTGTCCGCCGCGCGGACCGCCCTGGCTTGCACCCGCACTGTCCTCACCCGCCTCGATCGCAGGATGTTGGACGCTGAGGCTGCCTCGGCCAAGGCGCACGGCGCCACCGATCCGGCCCAAATGGCCGGCGCCGTCGCGCAGTTGCGTCAGGAACTGCAGACGGTCGGCAGGCAGGCCCAGCAGATCCTTCCGGACGCCCGGATGATCGGAGACCAACTGGATCGGGCGAGTTCCACCCTGGTCAGGGCCCGGGCCGCCGTGCAACAGCTTCCTGGTGCCGACGACCTGGGCAGTGCCCGCGAACTCGGCTGGCTTCAGGGTCGCCTCGAGGGCCTGGCCGGTGCGCTCGAGGTGAGCGCACCCACCGCGTCCGCGGTGGCCCGCCACGTGCACGCTGCCGCGCAGCAAGCGGTCGCACCAAGCCTGGAGGGCACTCAGGACGCCTTCCGCGCCGGACAGTTCGTGGTGGGGACCCAGGAGGCGCTGCCGCGGGCGGACTCAGCGGCGCGGTCCCTCGAGGAGTCGCTGGAACGCGCCGGGTCCGGCCTGCGGGTGGCCGCTGCGGCGGCCACGCGCAGGCGGGACCGTGGGGCCCGCTCAGTCTCGGCGGCCACAGACCAAGAACCTCGGCCCCCGGCGCCCCCGACTGCCGGAGCAGCCGCGGAGAAGCGCACGCCCCCAGGGGCGGCCGGGGCGAGCCGAGGACATGCTCCATCGAGATGACGACCGCGCCGGTTCGGCCGGCGGCGGCTGAGGCGACCGACGGTTCAGGACCTGGTGTCGTCGGTGTCGCCGCCTTGCCCACCAAACGGGTGGGCCTTGACGAATTCGCGGGTCTCCGCGTACATCTGCTCCAAGAACTTCTCGAACATGAGGCGTTCCACCCGCCACTGCCCGCGACCGCC
>CAYRLV010001038.1:0-1079 GCA_964425155.1 uncultured Ornithinicoccus sp.
GCCACGTCGGTGCCGGCGCCGATCGCGATGCCGACCTCGGCGCGGGCCAGGGCCGGCGCGTCGTTGACGCCGTCGCCGACCATCGCCACCCGGTGCCCACGGCCCTGCAGCTCGGCGACCTTGGCGTCCTTGTCCTGCGGCAGCACCTCGGCGAAGGCCTCGTCGATGCCGAGTCGGCGCGCCACCGCGTCCGCGACCGGCCGCGCGTCACCGGTGATCATGGCCACCCGGACGCCGCGCTCGTGCAGCGCGTCGACCGCCTGCCGGGACTCCTCGCGCACCTCGTCCTCGAGCGCCACCGCGCCGACGACCGCACCCTCGCGGAGCACGTGCAGCACCGTCGCGCCCCGCTCGCTCCACGACGCGGTCGCCTCCGCCAGGTCGGACGGTATGGCGGCACCCACCTCGCGCAGCATGGCCGGCCCACCGACCGCGACCGTCACGCCGTCGACCGTCGCCTCGACCCCACGCCCGGTGGAGGAGTGGAAGTCCTCGGCGGCCGGGGTCTCGCGCCCGGTGTCCGACCGGTGCCGGGACACGATGGCGCGGGCGAGCGGGTGCTCGCTGTCCGACTCGACCGCCGCGGCCAGCGCGAGCAGCTCAGATGAGGCGAGGCCCGTGCCGTCGGCCGCCGCGACGTCGGTCACCGCCGGCTGCCCCTTGGTGAGCGTGCCGGTCTTGTCGAAGAGCACGACGTCGACCTGGCGCATCCGCTCCAGCGCCAGCCGGTCCTTGACCAGCACGCCCGAGGACGCCGCCCGCTCGGTCGAAATCGCGATGACCAGCGGGATGGCCAGGCCCAGGGCGTGGGGGCAGGCGATGACCAGCACGGTCACCGTGCGGGTGACCGCGTCGTCCATGTCGCCGAGCAGCGCCCACGCGAGGAAGGTCAGCACGCCCGCGGTCGTGGCGAAGTAGAACAGGAGTGCGGCAGCCCGGTCGGCCAGCGCCTGCGCCCGCGAGGACGACGACTGCGCCTCACTGACCAGCCGCCCGATCCCGGCCAGCGCCGTGTCGTCGCCCACCGCGGTGACCCGCACCCGCAGCGCGTTGTCGGTCGCGACCGTGCCGGCGACGAC
>CAYRLV010001039.1:0-1077 GCA_964425155.1 uncultured Ornithinicoccus sp.
CCCTGTGGACAGCCGAAACGCGGGGAACGCGTCGCGGGGCAGACTCGAGGGATGCTCGACCTTCCCGATGACCTACGCCAACTCGCCGCCGAGCAACGCCATCTGCTCACCCGCAAGCAGCTGCGCCGGCACGGGATCTCCGACGGCCGCCAACGCACCGCGTTCGACAAGCAGTGGCGGCTCGTGCTGCCGGGCGTGGTCGCGCTGTTCACCGGCGAGCTCACCCCTGACCAGAAGCTGACCGCGTCCTGGCTCTACGCCGGCCCGAAGGCGCTGCTCACCGGCCCCAAGGCAGCCGAGCTGTATGGCGTGTCCAGCAGCTGGGTGCGCGCGTACCCCTACTACCGCTTCGTCGTGCCGGAGACCCACCTCAATCGGAGCGCCGACTTCGCCGTGGTCCGACGCAGCGAACGTCGGGAGCTTCACGCCCGGATGATCCGTGGGATCCCGGTCGTGTCCATGGCGCGTGCGATCGGGGACTCGACCCGCGTGTGCCGAAGTGAGCGGGACGCCCGGCACCTGGCCATCTCGGCGATCCAGACCGGGCTCGTGCGCCGGGAGCAGCTGTTCGCCGAGGCGGTCAGCGGACCGGTCCGGGACGGCGCGGCGCTCCGTCGTGGGTTGCGCGACTTCGACGCGGGCGCCTGGTCGGTGTCCGAGGCCGACGTGCGAGCTCTCCTGGCCGAGAGCACGATCCTGCCTCCCGCGATGCACAATCCGCACCTCGCGACCGCGTCGGGGCTCGTGCTGCCGACCCCCGACGCGTGGATCGACGACGTCTGCCTGGCGGTGCAGCTGCACTCCAAGGAGTTCCACGCACGTGACGAGGACTGGGAGCAGACGGTGATGAGCGACGCCGTCCTCACCGAGCACGGTGTGACGGTCTGCACGGTCACGCCCCGGGCCGTCCACCGCGAGCCGGACGGCGTTCTGCGGCACGTCGAGCAGACCTACCGCACGCTGTTGCGCCGGGGTGAGCGGCCGCCGTTGGTCGCGACCGAACGGCACTTCCTCGACCTGCCGGCCGCCTGAGACTGACGGCACGGTCTCGACCGGCGCGAGCTCCAGCTGCGCGAG
>CAYRLV010001040.1:0-1076 GCA_964425155.1 uncultured Ornithinicoccus sp.
ATCGAACGGCTCGAGGCATTACTCGGGGTGTTGCACTTCGAGTGTTAATTCACCCAGCATCTCGTGGAAACGCTGCCACGACCTCTTCGCCATGACACGCAGCAGGATCTACAGTGTACTGCGCCTCACCCAAGTAACGACTATGCGCGTTGGGACCAGAAATAATCGCGGATGGCTCGAACGTGGCGCGCAATACGACACCACCACTACCAACCGCATTAAGACCATTTGCAAACATACAAGCTACCCCCTCGTCTTGCGACCAACAGAGACCAACATTTCCTGCCAAGTACCGACCTTTGTTTTCGCCACGGTAGAGAACCCTTGATGGACCGTTGTAGGGAGGCAGAACTTGGCGGAGGAACTTGACTAAAAGTTGATCGTCCGCGACCTGCTTGCGGATATGATGGCCTGCGACGACCCAATAAGTGGCAAAGTCTTCGTTACCCCATGGAGACGACGTGCCTCCATGCACGAGTGTAAGAACGGTATTACGCCAAGCCTCTGATTTGGTGAGTTGCTCCAACACTGCGCACCCTTTCCCTATGCTGCCTAACGCTTGAGCTCAGCCGCCGACAGCCCGCGTAGCGGGGTGGCGGTCGGCTGCAGCGAACAGTTAGATTTTATCTTCGACGAGCGCAAAGCTTCGCGTGAATGTGAGGGAATCTACTTTTTGGAGCGCGCCTTTTACGGACGATGGCTGAACGAAAGCTGGGCCACTTACCGGATGTATAAGGCCCGACGCTACTTCTTTTTTGATAGCCGCACTGCCGAGTTTATTGCATTCGGCCATCCATGCTTCATGGCGAAGGGTTGCCTTGGATATTGGCGCGCAAATAATCTTGAACGTGCCCGAGCGTACACCGTTGTTGAGCGAAATAACTGTTCGGCTCGTGAATGTTACAAGTTTGCCCTGCGTTGACACGATAGTTGATCCGGCCCAAGCAGCCGATGCGAGCAGCATGCTGATACCCACCGCGACAGTCATCACTCTTTTCCTGCTAATCATGCGTACCTCCTTATCTAACGCTTGAGCTCAGCCGACCGAAACCGCGTAGCGGTTTTGGGTCGGCTGC
>CAYRLV010001041.1:0-1073 GCA_964425155.1 uncultured Ornithinicoccus sp.
CGACGCGGCGACGAGCTGCACGTCACGATCGCCGACCAACCGCCCCTGACCTTCTTCGCCAGCTCCGCCACCGAGCTCTTCTGCCAGACCGTCGACGCCCGGCTGAGCCGCTCGGCCGACGGGCCCCTGACGCTGCACCAGGGCGACGAGCAGTGGCCCTGCCGGCCGGCACCGGACCCCCTCGAGAGACCGTCCTGAAAAAAATCTGCGGACCGCGGAATTAATCGGAGGGACCCTCCGTTAAACCTGTCGACGCCCCAGTCACCCCGGCCCGCTGCCGCGCACCCGTCGCGCTCGGGCCGATCCGGACCCACCCGACAACTCCTGGAGGTCCCATGGCCCACACCTCGCCCGTCGTCCGCGCCACCACCGACCAGCTGATGATGCTGAAGCACCGCAAGCCGCACCGGGCCCGCGCGACGTCCTCCTCCGCCCCTTCGCTGCGGGCGATGGCCCCCGCCCGGCAGCTCGGCGACGGGGTCGACTCCACCCTCACCGACGCCGACCGCCGCCTGCTCGCCGACGCTCCCGCCCCCGCCGCCGAGTGCGCCTGAGCCACGGCCGGCCGGCGCCGCGGCGGCGACCGCCGCGCAACCCGCAGGCACACGTCATACGCTGATCTCATGGCACTCTTCCGCAGCACTCCCCCGGCCGTGACCCGCGAGCAGGCCCTGCCCGGACGGGCCGAGCCGCTGCCGGGGATCCCGGCCACGCACGAGGTGCTGGGCACCCCGCTGCAGGGGCCCTGGCCCGACGGCACGCAGCTGCTCCACGTCGCCATGGGGTGCTTCTGGGGGACCGAGCGGATCTTCTGGCGCCTCCCCGGGGTCGTGACGACGGCCGCCGGCTACCAGGGCGGCTTCACCCCCAACCCGACGTACGAAGAGGTCTGCACCGGGCGCACCGGCCACGCCGAGGCGGTGCTCGTGGCCTACGACCCGGGTGCCGTGACTCCCGAGGAGCTGCTCAAGGCGTTCTGGGAGAACCACGACTCGACCACGCCGAACCGGCAGGGCAACGACCTCGGCACGCAGTACCGCTCGGCGATCTACTGGACCACGCCCGAGCAGGAG
>CAYRLV010001042.1:0-1072 GCA_964425155.1 uncultured Ornithinicoccus sp.
GAGGACGTCGAGACCGGCTGGTGCGGCGCCGTCGTGCGGGTCGAGAAGGCCGGCGGCATGCAGGTCGTGCACCTGGAGGACCGGCGCGGGCGCACCAAGGGCTTCCGGCTCGGGCCCGGGTTCCTCCTCGACGGCGCACCGGTGGTGCTGACCGCGCCGACCGCGGCGAAGCGGGCCGCCGTCCAGCAGGCCCGGGCCCAGGCGACGAGGACGGCCAGCGGCTCGCGCGCGGTCGCCGGGGCACGGGCCCGGGTCGCACTCGGCTCGCGGCTGTTCGTCGAGGGCCGGCACGACGCCGAGCTGGTGGAGAAGGTCTGGGGCGACGACCTGCGGATCGAGGGCGTGGTCGTGGAGCTGCTGGAGGGCGTCGACGACCTGGCCGCGGCGGTGCGCGCCTTCGACCCCGGGCCCGGCCGGCGGATGGGCGTGCTGGTGGACCACCTGGTGCCCGGCAGCAAGGAGGCGCGGATCGTCGAGGAGGCGCGAGCACTGCGCCGCTACGCCCCGCACGTGCTGATCGTGGGGCACCCGTTCGTCGACGTCTGGCAGTCGGTGCGCCCGGCCCGGCTCGGCTGGCAGCAGTGGCCGCAGATCCCCCGCGGCACCTCGTGGAAGCACGGCATCCTCGCCGAGTTGGGCTGGGCGCACGCGACGCAGGCGGACGTGGCGCAGGGGTGGAAGCGGATCCTGGGCACCGTGCGCAGCTACGCCGACCTCGAGCCCGAGCTGCTCGGCCGGGTCGAGGAGCTGATCGACTTCGTCACCGCGCCCGCCTGACCGGCCGGCGGGCTCGGGGATCGCCCTGACCCGCCCCTGATCTGGGCGCGGCGGACCCCGAAGACGGAATCCGCGGGGCCTCTCGTTTGGTTCACTGGTCAAGACGAATCCACGAGCGAGGTCACCATGAGCTACTCCAACCAACCGCCCTACGGCGAGGGCCCACCCTCGGGCCAACAACCCTACGGTCAGCCGTCCTACGGTCAGGGCCAGCCGCCCTACGGCCAGCAGCCCTACGGCCAGGGCCAACCGCCCTACGGTCCGGGCGGTCCGGGCCACGGCGCCGCCCCCACCT
>CAYRLV010001043.1:0-1066 GCA_964425155.1 uncultured Ornithinicoccus sp.
GCGACGGGATGAGGTTGAGGTCCTGGAAGACGAAACCGACTCTCCTGCGCCGCAGTTCGGCCAGCCCCCGCGCCGACAGGCCCGCCACGTCGCGCCCCTCGATCCGCACCTGCCCGCTCGTGGGCCGGTCGAGCCCGCCGGCCAGGTTGAGCAGCGTCGACTTGCCCGACCCGCTCGGCCCCATCACCGCGACCAGCTCGCCGGTGCCGACCTGCAGCGTCACGTCGGTCAGCGCGTGCACCTCGGTGGCGCCCCGCCCGTGCACGCGCGACACCTGGTTCAGCTCGAGCAGGGGTGCGCTCCCCGAGGGAGTCATCGCCGGCTCCTGCGCAGTGCGGTCCGTATGCCGTGACTCCCCGCCCCGAGCTCGCCCGCCGATGACGGCGCGGTCACCTGCGAGTCCTGGGGCTCGCCGCTCGCGCCGGCCTCCGGCGCGGCGTCGCGACTCGCCCCACGTCCGGCCGCGGCACGGGCCAGGCTGGCCTCGACGTGGTCCAGCCAGCGCACCTCGCCCTCGGCGGCGTAGATCAGGTTCTCCAGCACCAGCTGCCACGCCAACTCGTGCCGGGCGACGTCGGCGTCGGCGCGGCCCTTGAGCCGGGTGAGGTCCTGCAGGTGGCGCAGCGTCGCGGTGCGCTGGGTCTGCACGACCGCGGGCACGTCCACCCCGGGGACGGTCACCGCGAGAGCCAGCTTGATGGTCAGCTCGTCACGAGGAGTGGTGCCACGGTCGACCGGTGAGGACCACCAGCGGGCCACCTCGTCCCGTCCGGCCGCCGTCAGCCGGTAGGCGATGCGGCCCTCGGCGTCGGCCTGACCCGACGCCTCGACCAGCCCGTCCCGCTCCAGCCGGGTCAGGGTCTGGTAGACCTGCCCGACGTTGAGCGGCCAGGTGCCGCCGGTGCGGTCCTCGAACTCGGCCCGCAACCGGGCGCCATACATCGGCTCCTGCGCCAGCAGCGCGAGCAGTCCTTGCCGGATCGACACGTGGCACCCCTTCTCGCTTCCCCTGCATACCCAGTATTCTCACTGGTGAGAGCATGTATACCGAGTATTCCCCCCGAGC
>CAYRLV010001044.1:0-1065 GCA_964425155.1 uncultured Ornithinicoccus sp.
CCGCAGCTCCTCTCGGACACCCACCCAAGGCAATCGGGAGGCGCTGGTGATCACGATGCTCGGCGCTGATCTGCCCCGACCGGACACCCGCGGTGGCCAGGTTCGCGCTCGGCTGGGCTGAGCTCGCCGCCGTACCCAGTCAGCGCGTGCTTGGTCCCGGGCGAGTGACAGCGTCAGCCGCCCGGCGGGACGTTGATCTGCCCGGACCTGCCGTGTGCCGCGTCGGGATCGCACGCGGGGCGCTCGCGGCAACGCCCCGCACCACACGGCGGCGAACGAGATGCTGCCACTCCTGGACCGCGCACCGATCAGTCAGCGGCGGCGGCCGGGGGTAGCGGCAGGTACGCAATCCCGGCCCCACCGGCAATCGCGAACATCGGCGTGGGCGGTGTTCAGGGCACGGCACTCCACCCGTGGTCGACGCCTGTCGCTGCCGGCCCTCGCCTGGACCTGCCTCCAACTGGAACCGCTACCGATCATGCCCCGGCCGCTCGTTGGCCCCGTCGTCGCCGAAGTGCCGGCGCACATGCCGGGCGAAGCCGGGAATCGTGAAGGCCAGGTATCCGTGCGCCGTGTCGGTGATGACGCCGGCGCCTCGGAGCCGGGCACGCGGAACGCCAAGCGCGTCGGATTCGACCCTCATCGCAGCCGCCAGATCTGCTCGCTTGGCGGGCCCATCGCCCAGGCTGGCCAGCGCGCGGACGAGACGAATGTCATTGGGGTTGGTCACCTTGGACAGTCGGGCCGTGAACAACTCCTCGATATCGCCCTCGACCTTCGCCAGTGCTTCGCGAACCTGAGCGCTGGTCAGTTTAACGCCGGGATCTGGCAGCCCGGCATCCCGCCAAGTGTGGTCACCCACCAGCTGGAGCGTGTGTGGATAGCCCGCGGCATACTCGACGGCAGCGTCCAGGGCAGCTTCCTCCCAAGTCACGCCGAGCTGAGCTGCGGGTGAGGCCAAGGCTATCGAGGCGGCGTCAGCCGACAGGTCCTCCAGCTTTCGATACGCGAACCTCTCCGAGTTGCTGACCGCCTGGTTGATCAGAGCGACACTGTCGGGCAAGC
>CAYRLV010001045.1:0-1064 GCA_964425155.1 uncultured Ornithinicoccus sp.
AGGTGCGCCGCCGCCTGGTCGGCACCCGGCGCCCGGCCCCCGCGGAGGCGCTCCGGGCGCTCGCGGATCGGCTCGAGCAGGACGAGGACGCCGCCGAGTGGGACGTCTACGGCGACCACGGCCCGGTCGCGCGGCTCGAGGCCAGGGTCGCCGCGTTGCTCGGCAAGCCCGCGGCGGTGATGTTCCCGAGCGGCATCATGGCCCAGCAGGCGGCGCTGCGGATCTGGACCGACCGCAGCGGCTCGCGCCGGGTGGCGCTCCCGGCGCTGTCCCACCTGCTCGTGCACGAGCTGGACGGGCCGCGGCTGCTGCACGACCTGCGCTACGAGCTGCTCACCACCGGCCCGGCCGTGCCGACCACCGCCGACCTGACCTCGATCCCCGGCCCGCTCGGCGCCGCGGTGCTCGAGCTGCCGCTGCGCGACGCGGGCTACCTGCTGCCGTCGTGGGCCGAGCTGGCCGACTTCGCGCAGGCCTGCCGCGACCGGGGGGTGCCGCTGCACCTGGACGGCGCCCGCCTGTGGGAGTCCACCCCGCACCTCGGGCACGACCTGGCCGAGGTGGCCGCGCTGGCCGACAGCGTCTACGTGTCCTTCTACAAGGGCTTGGGCGGCCTCGCCGGCGCGGCGCTCGCCGGACCGCAGGACCTCGTCGCGGAGGCGCGACAGTGGCGGCGGCGCCTGGGCGGCACCCTCTTCACGCTCCTCCCGTATGCCGTGTCCGCCCTCGCCGGCCTGGACGCCGAGTTGCCCCGGATGGCCGACTACCACGAGCGCGCGGTCGAACTCGCGTCCCTGCTGACGGCCGCCGGCTTCCGGCTGCACCCCGAGGTGCCGCACACCAACGCGTTCCAGCTCCTCGCCCCCGGCACGGCCGATGACCTGAACGAGCACCTGGTGACGGTGGCCGAGACCGACCGCGTCCAGCTGGTGCCCGGGTGGCAGGCCGCCGACGTGCCGGGCTGGGCGAGGACCGAGTTCACGGTCGGTGCGGTGACGCTCGAGTGGGAGCCGCAGCAGGCGGTGCAGGCGCTCGCGGCGGCCTTCCTGGCCGGCGAGCGCTAG
>CAYRLV010001046.1:0-1059 GCA_964425155.1 uncultured Ornithinicoccus sp.
CTGCGGCTCAGCCTGGGCTGGGTCTTCCTGTGGGCCTTCCTCGACAAGCTGCTGGCGCTCGGCTTCAGCACCGGGCGCAACCCCGAGACCGGTGTCGTCGACCGGTTCGGGCCGGACGCCTGGATCAACGGCGGTTCGCCCACGCTGGGGTTCCTCAAGTTCGGCACCGACGGGCCGCTGGCCGGCTTCTACCAGAGCTTCGCCGGGGCCGCGTGGGCCGACTGGCTGTTCATGATCGGCCTGGCCGGGATCGGGGTCTCGCTGATGCTCGGTGTGGCGGTGCGGTTGGGTGCCGCGGCCGGTGCGCTGCTGCTGGTCCTGATGTGGAGCGCGGTGCTGCCTCCGGCGAACAACCCGTTCATGGACGACCACCTCGTCTACGCGATCGCGCTGGTCGCGCTGGCGCTGATGGGTGCCGGGCGGACCTGGGGGCTGGGCAAGCAGTGGGAGCGGATCCCCTTCGTGCAGCGTCACCCGGTGCTGAAGTAGCCGAACCGGATCGGCCACGGGCCGGGGGAGCGACCGCTCCTCCGGCCTTCGTCCTGCCTTCCGCGTTTCAGTGGTGGGCCCCGTCGGGCTCGAACCGACGACCAGCGGATTTAAAGCAATCTGCGGCCCGGACAGCCAAAGCGAATCGTGAGGAGTTTCAATGCTGTTGCGTGGCAACGCCGCCGGTTGTTTGACGCCTCCTTAGCCCGCGTTGTGGGACAAATGCGGGACAGGCCAGGGAGGGGCGCCGACCCGATAGCGGAGCAGGCGGTTGGAGCGGTTCTGGGTCAAGCGTGGTGGAGCTGCCGGAGGCTGAGCGTGAGTCGGTCGAGGAGCTGGAGCGCTTGACGCAGGTTCGTGGAGGCCGGATCGTGTAGCGGCGGGTCGCCGCCTCGGTGGTGAGGGTGCTCGGGTAGAGGCTTGGGCACCTTCTTCTTGTCCTCGTTGGGGTCTCGGCCGGTAAGGGTGCGGAGTCGGAGGTGGGGGTGCGCGTAGGGCGAGCGGAGCGAGCCCGGAGCGCGGGGGTCCCCGCCGGAGGCGACGAGCCCGAGGCGGCCGGCGCCCCGCGCG
>CAYRLV010001047.1:0-1059 GCA_964425155.1 uncultured Ornithinicoccus sp.
GTGGCCGGATCCGCCGCAACGACCGGGGTCACGCCCCGGGTCGGTTCAGCCGCGCAGGAGCCGCGGGCGGGCCAGCTCGCGGTTGTCGACGACGAGGTCGGCGCGGGAGATCGGGTCGACCTCGGCCAGGTAGACCTGCTCGGCCGCGTGGTAGCGGTCGCGGTGGATGGCCTCGGCCTGCGCGCCGCCGGCCCGGGTGGTGTCGCGCATCGTCCCGCGCCGCAGCGCGAGCTCGGCGTCGACGTCCAGCCAGATCCGCACGTCCCAGTGCTCGTCGTACTCCGGCCGGAACGCGAACACCGAGTCCACCACGAGCACTGCGTCGTCCGGCGCCCGCACGACCACGTCGCTGTGGTCGATCTGGGTCAGCGGGTCGATGCTGCACAGCGTCACCCGGCCGGAACCCTTCGGCCCTGCCGGCTCGAGCAGCAGCCGGGTGGTGGCGTCGAAGTCGTAGGCGTTGCGGTAGTAGCCCTCACCGGACTCGCGGTCGTAGAGGTGTCGCTCGCTCCACGGCCGCTTGAAGTCGTCGAGGCTGGCCCGCAGGGTCGGCCGGCCGAGCTCGCGCAGCGCGGCGGCCAGCTCGTGGCCGAAGCTCGTCTTCCCCGCGCCGGTGTAGCCGTCGACCGCGACCCGCAGCCGGTGCGGCCCCGTGGCCGCCACGCGCTCCGCCACGCGCCGCAGCACCGCCCGCCGCTCGGGCGAGGTGTGCGTCGGGGCCGGTTGTCGCCAGGTCGACACCGACTCGTATGCGGGGACCCTCACCGCATACCAGCTTGTTGCGGAGAGAACGGCCACTCGACGGCCCGCTTCCGCCGCAACACCGTGAGGGTGGGGGTCAACGCAGCCGCTCGTAGATGATCGCCATGCCCTGGCCGCCGCCGACGCACATCGTCTCGAGGCCGAACTGGCCGTCGCGCGACTGCAGTCCGTTGAGCAGCGTCGTGGTGATGCGGGCGCCGGTGGAGCCGAACGGGTGGCCGAGCGCGATCGCGCCGCCGTGGACGTTGAGCTTGTCGAAGTCCATGCCGAGGTCGTCGGCGGACGGCAGCACCTGGG
>CAYRLV010001048.1:0-1056 GCA_964425155.1 uncultured Ornithinicoccus sp.
TGCACCTGCTGCCCGCCCCGATCTTCCGGATGACCGCCGACCTGCAGGCCCGCCGGCGGCTCGGCCTCACCGCCACGCTGGTGCGCGAGGACGGCCGGGAGTCGGACGTGTTCAGCCTGATCGGCCCCAAGCGCTTCGACGCCCCGTGGAAGGACATCGAGTCGCAGGGCTACATCGCTCCGGCCGACTGCGTCGAGATCCGGGTCACCCCGCCGAACGCCGAACGGATGGCCTACGCCACCGCCGAGCCGGAGGACCGCTACCGGCTGGCGTCCTGCAGCCCGGCCAAGGACGCGGTCGTGGACCAGCTCGTGGGCCGGCACCGCGGCGAGCCGACCCTGGTGATCGGCCAGTACCTCGACCAGCTCGAGACCCTCGCCGGGCGCCTGGACGCGCCCCTGATCACCGGCGAGACGACCGTGCGGGCCCGACAGCAGCTGTTCGCGCAGTTCCGCGCCGGCGACGTCGACCTGCTGGTCGTGAGCAAGGTCGCCAACTTCTCCATCGACCTGCCCGAGGCGAGCGTCGCCGTCCAGGTGTCCGGCACCTTCGGCTCCCGGCAGGAGGAGGCCCAGCGACTGGGACGGGTGCTGCGGCCCAAGGGCGACGGGCGGACCGCGCACTTCTACACCGTCGTCACGCGGGACACGGTGGACGCGGAGTTCGCCGCGCACCGGCAGCGGTTCCTGGCCGAGCAGGGCTACGCCTACCGGATCGTCGACGCCGACGACCTGCAGGCGGGGCGGACCGACTGAGGCCGCGGGCCGGCCGCCCGCGCAACCGGAACGTGCTTCGATGGCCCCATGACCGTTTCCGACGCAACCCCCACCGTCGTCCACGCCAGCCGCGACATCGCGGCCGCGGCCGACACCATCTTCGAGCTCATCGCCGACCCCTGTCGCCAGCCGGCCTGGGACGGCAACGAGAACCTCGGTGAGGCCGACCCCGGGCAACGGGTCCGGGCCGCCGGCCAGACCTTCGCCATGAAGCTGACGAACGGTGCGGTGCGGCACAACCACGTGGTCGAGTTCGAGGAGGGCCGGCTGATCGCGTGGC
>CAYRLV010001049.1:0-1054 GCA_964425155.1 uncultured Ornithinicoccus sp.
TTGCGGCGGATGCGGCCCGTCGCCGAGCCGGATCCTCCGCAACTAGCCGACGTGGGCGAAGGTGGCGGCGATCTCGTCCCGCGAGGCGCCGCTCGCCACCAGCAGGCACAGCAGCACCCGGGCCTTGTAGGGGTGCAGGAACCCGCCGTTCACCAGGCCCCGGGCGAGCAGGTCCCGCTCCGAGCCCACCGCACCGTAGGTCGAGGTGAGCACCGGACCGGCCCCGGTGCGGGAGGTGAGCACGACGGGCATCCGCCCGGCGAGATCACCGAGCACGGGCGCAAGGGCACCCGGCACGTGGCCGACGCCGTAGGCGGCGACGACCAGCCCCGCATACCTCTCGGCCACGTGGTCGAGCATCAGTCCGTCGTCGTCGAGCACCGCGGTGTGCAGCCCGATCCTGGTGCGGCGCAGCGAGTCCCGCGACCAGCCGGTGATGGGGGCGGCGCGCCGGGAGCTCGTCAGGAAGCGCGGCTCGCCCTCGACCACGTGCCCGACCGGGCCGGTGTCGGGTGAGGCGAACGTGGCCGTGCTCGTGCTGTGCGTCTTGCGAACCCGCATGGCGGCATGGATCTCGTCGTTGAACGCGACCAGCGCGCCCCGCCCGCGCGCGGCGTCGCTCGCGGCCACCCGCACGGCTGCCAACACGTTGGCCGGGCCGTCGGCGCCCGCCAGTGTCGGGTTGCGCATCGCCCCGGTGACGACGAACGGCGCGTCGTGCGGCCACACCGCGTCGATGAAGAAGGCGCTCTCCTCGAGGGTGTCGGTGCC
Organism: uncultured Ornithinicoccus sp.; assembly: GCA_964425155.1. GTDB lineage: Bacteria > Actinomycetota > Actinomycetes > Actinomycetales > Dermatophilaceae > Segeticoccus. The sequence goes on from CAYRLV010001049.1 coordinate 772, forward strand.
CTGGGTGAGCACGACGCCGGCCGCACCGTCCGCCACGGCCGCGGCCGCCGCGTCGACCACGTCGAGCACGTCGTCGAAGGTGAGGTCCGCGCTCGGCACCTTGCGCAGGTCCCGGGTGACGACCTCGACGCCCTCGCCGAGCCCGGCGATCCCGCTGACCAGGTCGTCCCCGCCGAGCCGGGAGACGACGCCGCCTGCCGTCCCGGACATCGAGATGGTGCCACCCAAGGTGAACAGGACCACGCGCGCTGTCGTCACGCCCGTCACCGTAGTGCCCGGTGGC
>CAYRLV010001050.1:0-1053 GCA_964425155.1 uncultured Ornithinicoccus sp.
AGCCGAAGCCGCCGGCCGTCATGCCCATCCGCGTCGCCGACCAGGCTCCCATGTCCACGCCGAAGCAGATCGTGCAGGAGATGCTCGAGCGGACCCGCTCCTCGGTGCGCAAGCCCGTCGATGGCTTCTCGGTCAGGCGCCTCGACCGTGTCCGGCACCGGCTGGTGGACTACCTGGCCTTCATGCACGCCAATCGGAAGGCACAATGCGATCCGTTCGTTCCCGACTCCGCGTTCCTGTCGCTCATGTCCGGCCCCTGGCGGGACTCACTGGTCGAGTCCACGGGCGAGGAGTGGATGCGTGGGCTCAGCTTCCGGCTCGCGTCCGAGAAGCACACCTGCAAGGGGCTCTCGTGGCAGGCGCCGGGGATCGTGGTGGGCCATCAACGAATGCGGTTCACGCCCGGCAAGGGCGACTCCGATCTGATGTTCACCTATGTCGGTCAGTTCGGCTACTCCTTCAGGACCAAGCGCGGTATCCCGCAGCTCTACGTGGGGACGTTCCGCCAGGAGTTCGGGCTCGACCTGAGTGGCAGAACGGTGGAGATCGATTTGATCTCGAAACCCGACAGCTCGATCTTCAACGCCTGGCCGGCGATGAAACCACCAGCCTCTTTCGCGAAGGTGATGTCCGGCCGGCAGTCGTTGCGAGAGGCCACGCCGCGACACTGGCGCACGCTGCAACGCGCCGTCCACCGCACCATGCAGACGCCCGCCGTCACCTGGAAACTCACCACCCGCGAGCGGAGGGGCTCAGGCAAGGCTGATCGCTGGAGCTTCCAGATGCGCGTCGCGCTGCGACGCGGGGACGCCGTGTTCCACGGCCGCGACGACGCCAAGTTCAGGGTGCTCTTCCTCGACCATGGCCGGTTGCTACTCGAGCCGGCGGAGGACGAGCTGCGAGCCCTCCTGGGTAGCCATGTGCCGAAGCACGCTCGGTGGGCCGCCAGCGACCCCACGACCCGCCAGCACGACTCCGAGGGCAACCCATCCCCCTTCGTCCACCTCGAGCTCGTCCGGCTCGCCACGAGTGTCCGGCCCGAGAAGTGCGCCA
>CAYRLV010001051.1:0-1051 GCA_964425155.1 uncultured Ornithinicoccus sp.
CGCGAGCTCGCTGACCCCACGGGACAGCGAGACGATGGCTGAGTCGGGCATCGGCTTGGAGGAGTGGGTGGCGGTCCCCTCCGCATACAGGTCCAGATTGAAGTAGACGTTGTCCTGTCGGGTGACCGTGACCAGCATCGGGGTGGTCTTGTCGGACTGGGCGAGGAACCAGCCGCCCTCGGTGAGCACCATGCCGCAGTCGAGCTTGTCCCAGTGCTTCTCGGCCAGCCAGGACGACCCGTAGTCACCGGCCTCCTCGTCGCAGTCGGTCAGCACGATGATGTCGCGGTCGAACTTCCCGCCCTCGTCGAGGTGCCGCAGCAGCGCGGTGATGGTGGCCGAGTTGGTCCCCTTCATGTCCAGGGCACCGCGGCCCCAGATCTGTCCGTCCTGCACGACCCCCTGGAACGGGTCGACGCTCCACTCGTCCTCCTCGACCGGGACCACGTCGGAGTGGCCGAGTAGCAGCACGGGCGCCGCCGAGGTCGTGCCCTTGATGCGGGCGAGCAGGTGGACGTTGTCGGGCTGCGGGGTCGGGATGATCTCCGAGCTCACACCTGCCGCGTCCCAGACACCCTGGAGCATCTCGGCGTGCGGCCGGGTCTTGCCGCCCTCGCCGAAGTTCTGGGTGTCGAAGCGAATCATCTTCTGCAGCAGGGGTAGCGGGTCCTTGCCGGAGGCGGCCGCCCTCGGGACCCGACCCCGTCGGATCGGCGCCGCGTGAGCGCTCTGCTCGCCGGAGCGGAGCGCCTCGCCCGAGACGACTCCCAGGGCGGCCACCGCGGCCACTCCTCCCGTGCGGGTGAGGAACGTCCTGCGGTCCAGCTGGTGCGTCGTGGCCTGGTCGTGCTGAGTCAAGGTCGTGCTCCCGTCGCGTGTCGTGGGGGTGGTGGACGCCCTTCACGCAAAGGGACAGCGGGGCAAGAGCGGGCAAAGTCCCGGTCAGGTTCGTCGGGCGGTCGGTGTGCTGCGGTGAACGGCCACCCGCGGGGCACGGTGAGACCGGTCCTGTCCACGGCCTGGGATGGGGCCCTGACCGGACCGACCAAGG
>CAYRLV010001052.1:0-1051 GCA_964425155.1 uncultured Ornithinicoccus sp.
ACCAGGTGGGAGTCGGTAGCGATGCCTCGATCGTCGACATCGGCGCGGGAACTAGGGCGTGTCTCCATAAGGCGTGGGTGGTGGTGCGGGATTGTTCGGGGTATGACACCGCGAGCAGTTCTGACCGATGAGCAGTGGGCCGCCTTGGCGCCGTTGATGCCGTCTTCGGACGGTAAGCGGGGCAAGCCGTTTCGGGATCACCGTCAGGTGGTGGAGGGAATCATCTATCGGTTCCGGGCCGGGATCGCCTGGCGGGACCTTCTCGGTGAGTTCGGGCCGTGGCAGACGGTGTGGAAGCGGCACCGCCGGTTCGCCGGCGACGGCACCTGGGATCGGGTGTTGACGGTGTTGCTGTCCCGGGCCGATGCCGCCGGGATGATCGACTGGGAGGTGTCGGTGGACTCGACGATCAACCGGGCGCATCAGCACGCCACGAACCTGGCGCGGGACACAGGGGGAACTATCGAACTACAAGAATTTGCTGGTCGAGCCTGCTGACCACGCGATCGGTCGCTCTCGGGGAGGGTTGTCGACCAAGGTCCACGCGCTGTGTGACGGGGCCGGTCGGCCGCTGGTCATCCTGCTGGGAGCCGGGCAGGCGAACGACTCACCGATGTTTCCGAACCTGCTGGCGGCGCTTCGGGTTCCCCGGCTGGGCGCCGGCCGAGCACGCACCACCCCGACGGCCGTGCTGGGCGATCGAGCCTACTCGGCCCGAGCTCATCGAGCCTTGCTTCGCCGCCGCGGGATCACCGCGGTGATCCCCGAAAAGGTGGACCAACAAGCCGGACGCAGGCGACGCGGATCGGCCGGCGGGCGACCCCCGGCCTTCGACTCCGACAAGTACAAGAAGCGGCACGTCATCGAGTGCAGCTTCAACCTCACCAAGCAATGGCGAGCGTTGGCCACCCGATACGACAAACTCGCACTGACCTACCGCGCCGGCCTCCTCCTTCGGGCCATCACCATCTGGCTGACCGCTTTAGGAGACGTGCCCTAGTCGGGAGACTACGGGCCGGCGACGCGCGGCGTCAGAGAAACGGGCAGTTGT
>CAYRLV010001053.1:0-1048 GCA_964425155.1 uncultured Ornithinicoccus sp.
TGGATGTCGTCGGCGCCCCGCACCCGGTCGAGGAACAGCAATCCCTGGGTGTGGTCGATCTCGTGCTGCAGGGCCACCGCCTCGAACGCGTCGGTGCGCAGCTCGACCCACTCCCCCGTGACCGGCAGCTGACCGCGCACGAGCAGCCTGGTGGCTCGGGCGACGTCGCCGGTGAAGTCCGGGACCGACATACAGCCTTCGCGACCGCGCTGCTTGCGGGTGGCGGTCAGCACCTCCGCGTTGGCGAGGACGAACCCGCCGTGGCAGGTGCGGGTCTTGCGGTGTCCGGTCACGTCCACGCTGAAGACGTGCGCCGGCACGCCGACCTGCTGGGCAGCCAGGCCGACGCAGCCCGGCGAAACTGCCTGAGTGGCCAACAGATCGGCCGCCAGCTGCACCACCTCCGTCGCCGTCGGGTCGACCGGCTGTCCGGGCTGGGAGAGCACCCGGTGCGGCGAGCGCAGGACGGGCAGCACCTGGCCGGTGGGCAGGTCCGGCATCCGCCAGCGGTCGGCGTCGGTCACAGCACGTCGTCGTCGACCGGGCTGAGCCGCACCTCGACCCCGAGGTCGCCGGCCACCGCCTGCAGCTCCTGCCGCAGGCGCCCGGTGTCGGTGCCGTCCGGGACGCAGAGCTGCGCCACCAGGACGTAGAGGCCGTCGCCCAGCCGGGTGCCGAGGTCGACGATGTTGACGTCGTGGTCGGCCACGACGCGGGTGATCGCCGCGACGATGCCGGGCCGGTCCGCGCCGTGCACGTGCAACACGTGGTCGGCCTCGGAGCCGGACGTCGGCGTCGGCTCGGACAATCGCCGCGCGGTGACGACGAGGCCCCCGTCGGCGGTCACCGGCGTGAGCGCCTGCTCCACGACGGACGGATCGGCAGCGGTGCGCACCAGCACGACCATCGCAAAGTGCCCGCGCAGCAACGTCATCGTCGAGTCCTCGAGGTTGCCGTGCAGCCCGGCCAGGGCGCTGGTCACCTCGGCGACGATGCCCGGGCGGTCGTCGCCCACGACGGTCACGGCGATGATCTGGTCGGTCACGGC
>CAYRLV010001054.1:0-1048 GCA_964425155.1 uncultured Ornithinicoccus sp.
ACCGAGGGATACTTCGGCGAGCTGAGCCGCCGCACCTACACCCAGCTGGTCACCTTCCGGCGCAACGGCGAACCGGTCGGCACGCCGGTGCACCTCGCCGCGCCACCGGACGGCACACGCGCCTACTTCCGGACCTGGCACACCACCGGCAAGGCCAAGCGGATGCGCCGCAACAGCCACGTCGAGCTGGCACCCTCGACGTTCAACGGGAAGCCGGTCGGCCCGGCCGTCGGTGCGACGTCGCGACTGCTCGACGGCGAGGAGGCCGAGCTGGCCGCGGAGCTGCTGGCCGCACGGCACCCGGTCCTGCACGGCATACTCATCCCGCGCTATCACCGGATGCGTGGGTGGCGGACGTTGCACTACGAGGTGACACCGGCCCCGGACGAGGCGGGCGGCGGAACGGACCTCACGTGAGCGGCAACGCCCGGCGGCGGGGGCGGGGCGGAGCGACCCCGGCCGGCAAGCAGCCACGAACCCGAGCACGACGCGGCGACGGCAACACGCGGGAACGAGTGCTGCGCGAGGGGATGCGGCTGTTCGGTGAGCACGGCTACGCCGCGACCTCGATCGCGATGATCGAGCAGGCCGCCGGGCTCTCACCGGGTTCGGGGAGCCTCTACAAGCACTTCACCTCGAAGGAGGCCTTGCTCACCGAGGGGCTCGATCAGCTGCTCCGCGGCACGGCGTCGCTCACCGACCAGCTCGAGGAGGCGACCCGTCGTCCCCTCCCCCGTCGTCGGGCCGAGGCCGAGGCACACCTCACCGCGCTCATGGAGGCGACGGCCCGCGCCGGGCTCGACCGGCTGGACCAGGACCGTGACCTCAACCGCCTGCTCTTCCGGGGCCTCGAGAGGTTCCCTGCGCTCATGCAGCAGTTTCGGGACGGTGAGCTCCGCCGCGCCCAGGAGGCGACCGCCGGTCTGCTGGAGGCGTTGGCGGCGCAGCGCCCGGGTTCGTCCAAGTCGGCCAAGGACGACGATGAGACGGACTGGGAGGCTGTTGCCGTCGTGTTCGTCGGGGCCATCGCGCACTATTGGTTGCTGCG
>CAYRLV010001055.1:0-1048 GCA_964425155.1 uncultured Ornithinicoccus sp.
AACGGCGTCAACGGTTCGTCGCCGGGACGTCAATTTCTGACCAAACCTCGTCAAGGACACGCCAATAAGTGACGGCACGCTCTTGACGAAGCAGGTCGGGGACAGCAGCGTGACGGAGTCCGTCGCCAGCCCGGTGCTGGCCAGTCGACACCCGGTCGACGGCACCGCTCGGGGACCCGAAGGAGACTCATGCGCCTACGACTTCGTGGCATCGCCACCACCCTCGCCCTGACCCTGACCGGCGCACTCGCCGGTGCGGCCACCGCCACCGCGACACCGCAGTCCTCGCTCGATCCGGTGCCGACCCCGGCCGCCCGGCAGGCCGGTGTGGACCACGCCGGTGGCGCCTTCATGGGGTGGTCGGCGCAGGGGCACAGTCGCGCGGAGGCGCCCGGCACCGCATACCGCACCCTGGACGGCGCGAGCCTCACCGCGGAGCCGCTGGCGTCCTCCGGCGTCGAAGGGCTGGACGTCTCGGGCTGGCAGGGCAACGTCGACTGGCAGTCCTGGTGGGACCAGGGCAAGCGATTCGCCTACGTCAAGGCCACCGAGGGCACCGGCTACACCAACGAGTACTTCACCCAGCAGTACAACGGCTCCTACAACGTGGGCATGATCCGGGGCAGCTACCACTTCGCCCTGCCGAACAAGTCCTCGGGCGCGGCGCAGGCCACCTACTTCGTCGACCACGGTGGGGGCTGGTCGGCGGACGGCAAGACCCTCCCCGGTGTCCTCGACATCGAGTACAACCCCTACGGCGCCACCTGCTACGGGCTCAGCCAGTCGCAGATGCGCAACTGGATCGCGTCGTTCACCAACCAGTACAAGGCGCTCACCAGCCGGGACGCGGTCATCTACACCAACGACGACTGGTGGAACCGCTGCACCGGCAACACCACGGCCTTCAACCAGACCAACCCGCTCTGGGTCGCGCGTTACAGCAGCAGCCCGGGGACGCTGCCCGGCGGCTGGCCGTGGCACACCTTCTGGCAGTACACCAGCTCGCCGCTCGACCTCGATCGGTTCAACGGGTCCTACGACCGGCTGC
>CAYRLV010001056.1:0-1047 GCA_964425155.1 uncultured Ornithinicoccus sp.
GATGGGTTCCGGCCGAGAATCTTTCTGGCGCCGGCGCTGCCAACGCCCGTGTTGCGGGGCCATGGACAGCCCGGGCGCGGGTCGCCACCATGGGGAGCCGAGATTCGCGCGCCGATCTTGGACGGGCCGCTGCCGTTCTGCCCCGTTCTGCCCGTTGCTGGCGTTACTGCTGCCGCGGAGCCAATCCGTGACGGCGGTGGCGACGAATCACGGGTGAGGTTCGACATCCCGACCAGGCCAAGGAGTGAACCATGCCCGTCCACTGTCACCGGGTGCGTGCCCGGCGCCGGGTGGCCCGGCAGACCGCTTGGGGCGCGCATGTGGATCGTTCCTGACCGCGGAAGCGAACCGGATCGCGAGCCGCCCGGCGACGAGCTGGCCACGCTGCTGCGGGCGTGCTCTCGTGGCGAGGAGGCACAGTTCGCCGTGTTGTATGACCGCACCGCGCCACGCGTGTTCGGCCTGGTCCGCAAGGTGGTGCGTGATCCCGCCCAGGCCGAAGAGGTCACCCAGGAGGTGTACCTGCAGATCTGGACGCAGTCGGCCCGGTACGACCCCGGCGCCGGCACCGCGTGGTCCTGGATGATGACCATCGCCCACCGCCGCGCCGTCGACCGGGTCCGCTCGGCCCAGGCCCGCACCAACCGAGAGACCGTCTATGGCGTCCGAGCCCAGACGGCCCCCTACGACGCCACCGTCGAGAGCGCCCAGCAGACCCTGGAGGTCGAGCGGGTCCGCAAGGCGTTGGACACCCTGACCCCGGCGCAGCGCTCGGCGATCGAGCTGGCCTACTTCGGCGGCTACACCCACCGCGAGGTGGCCGCCCTGCTGGACCTGCCCGAGGGCACCGCCAAGACCCGCATCCGCGACGGACTGATCCGGCTGCGTGACACGATGGGAGTGCAGCGATGAACCACGACATCCACGCCCTCATCGGCGCGTACGCCCTCGACGCCGTGACCGAGCCAGAACGCGCCAACTTCGAGCAGCACCTGCACGCCTGCGACCACTGCCGCGCCGAACTCGCCGGACTCCGCGAGACCGCCA
>CAYRLV010001057.1:0-1046 GCA_964425155.1 uncultured Ornithinicoccus sp.
CACCTGACGCACGTGTTCTCCACCGGGGTGAAGCCGGTCTTCCGGCTCACCCTCGCGTCCGGCAAGACGGTGCGGGCGACGGAAAACCACCCCTTCCTCGCGTATGGCGGGTGGAAGGCGCTCGGGGACCTGCGCGCCGGCGATCGGGTCGCCGTGCCCCGGCACGTGCCGGCTCCCCACGAACTGGCCGAGTGGGACGACGACCGCGTCGTGGCCGTGGCCCGACACCTGGCGGGAACCTTCGCTGCTCCCGCAGCGGGATCGACCGCGGCTGGGTGGCTCGCCGAAACTCGCCTCGACAACACACCCGTGGCGCATCGCTTCGTGCCGGACCAGATGTTCCATCTACCCAAGCGCCAGATAGCGCTCGCGCTGCGGGAGCTGTGGATCCGAAGCGGCGGCGTGACCGTGCACGAGCGCGAGCAGGTCGGGCAGATCTGGTTCAACAGTCTGTCCGAGCGACTGCTCGACGACGTCTCGCGGCTGCTGCTGCGGTTTGGCATCTCGACGCGCATGAGCAGCCGGGCCGAGGGACGCCGGGGCGGGCCGCGGCTTGACGTCGAGGGGGTCGATGACCAACGGCGGTTCCTGCAGGAGATCGATCGGATGGGTGGGCGCAGTCCTGCCGCGGCCTCCTTGCTGGGCATCGTGCGCCACCAGACGGCCCATCGCTCGGGGAGCAGTGACGAGGGCAGCCCAGTGTGGTCGCGCGTGCACGAGGTGATGGCCGGCGTGGGGGCGCCCTCCACCTCGACGGGGGCCTTGGGGAGCCTGGCGCAGGCGCTCGATGAGGCTGACTGGGACCTGGACGCCGTCAACGACGTGCTGTGGGATTCAGTGGTGTCCATCGAGCCGGATGGCGTCGAAGAGGTCTATGACGCCACGGTCCTCGGCACCCACAACTTCGTGGCCAACGGGATCGCCGTCCACAACAGCATCGAGCAGGATGCCGACATGGTCATTCTGATTCACCGGGATTCGTTGTACGAGAAGGAATCTCCGCGCGAGGGCGAAGCTGACCTCATCGTTGCCAAACACCGCAACGG
>CAYRLV010001058.1:0-1046 GCA_964425155.1 uncultured Ornithinicoccus sp.
AGGTGAACACGTACGGTGACTCCCCGGCCGCGTCCACGAAGGTGTCCTCGAGCCGGCCTTCGGCGACGGCAGTCCTGAGCTGCTCCAGGAAGAGGGGGCCGTGCTCGGCGAACCGGTGCGCGATGCTGTCCAGCGATTCGAGGTCCTCGAGCGAGAAGTCGTAGGGGCGGCTGGCCAGCGAGCAGTTCCACATCTGCAGCTGGCCGACCAGCCGAGAGAGCAGCGACCGGATCGTCGGATCGCGGTCGATCCCCATGACGGACAGCTCGATGGGCGCGTCGAGTTGCTCGTCGGTGAGGGTCCGGGCGCGGTCGAGCATCGTCCCGAGGACGTGCAGGTGGTGTTCGACCATCGTGGTCAGCAGGTCCATGGAGCTCACCTTCGTGCGGGCCGGCAGACGCAGCCGGCCGGGTGGGTGGAAGTGGACGCCGTTGGGCGTGGCCAGGTGCAGACCGCCGGGCGCTCGTCGCCAGACGCTCGGTGTCCGGCCGTAGGCGCGCCGGAAGGCACGCGTAAAAGCTTCATGTGACGCATAGCCTGCCTCGATGGCGATGTCCAGGACGGTGTCGGTCCCGGTGGCCAGCCGGTATGCCGCGCGCTCCAGCAGGATTCGCCGCCGGAAGTGAGCAGGTGGCTCACCTGCGACACCGGTGAGGATGCGGTCGAGGTGGAACCGGGACAGGTGCATCCGGGCGGCGAGCTCGGTGCCGTCGACGGTCGGCTCGTCCAGCGCAGCCGCAACGGTCCCGACGAACGCGGCAAAGGTCTCCTCGGGAGTGGACACCGGGCCAGCCTGCCAGCCCGGGCCGGTCCGGAGCCTGATCGTTCTTGCGGGCCGGCCCGTGTCGTGCCGTGTCGTGCCGTGCCGTGCCGTGCCGTGTCGTAGGCCAAGTTCACCCGAACCCACCCGATGCTTGGGTAGGTTGAGGGCATGCCGGTGATCGAGACGGGGGGACTCACCAAGCAGTACCCCCGCGTGACGGCCCTCGATGGGCTCACGGTGACCATCGGCGAGGGCATCACCGGACTCGTCGGCGCGAACGGCG
>CAYRLV010001059.1:0-1043 GCA_964425155.1 uncultured Ornithinicoccus sp.
GCATACACCCCGACGCAGAGGCGCGGCACGTCCACCCCTTCGGAGACCATCCGCACCGCGATCATCCACCGCTGCTCGCCAGCGGCGAACTCCTCGATCCTTCGGGACGATCCGGAGTCGTCGGACAGGACGACGGTCGGCTTCTCCCCGGTCACCGACTCGAGCACCCGGGCATAGGCCCGCGCATTCGACTGGTCGGACGCGATCACCAGTCCGCCGGCGTCGGGGACTCCCCGGCGCACCTCGGTCAGTCGGTGGTCGGCGGCGCGCAGCACGGAGGGGATCCATTCGCCCCTCGGGTCGAGCGCGGTGCGCCAGGCCTGCGCGGTGGCGTCCTTGGTGAGCGGCTCCCCCAGCCGGGCGGCGACCTCGTCACCCGCGCGGGTGCGCCACCGCATCGCGCCGCCGTAGGCGAGGAAGAGCACCGGCCGCACCACTCCGTCGCGCAGCGCCTCGGCGTAGCCGTAGGTGTAGTCGCTCGCCGAGCGCCGGATGCCGTCGGCGTCCTGCTCGTAGCGGACGAACGGGATCGGGCTCGTGTCGGACCGAAAGGGGGTGCCGGTCAGGGCGAGGCGCCGGGTCGCCGGGCCGAACGCCTCGCGGATGGCCTCACCCCACGACAGGTTGTCGCCGCCGTGGTGCACCTCGTCCAGGATGACCAGCGTGGGCGCGGCCTCGGTGCGAGCCCGGTGCAGCAGCGGCTTGCTGGCCACCCCGGCATACGTCACCGCCACCCCGTCGAACTCCGCGTTGTGCCGCCCTTGCGCGTTGGTGAACCGCGGGTCGATCCGGATGCCGACCCGCGCCGCGGCGTCGGCCCACTGGGTTTTCAGGTGGTCGGTCGGGGCGACGATGGTCACCCGCCGCACCACGCCGCGGCCGAGCAACTCGGTCGCCACCCGCAGGGCGTAGGTCGTCTTGCCGGCGCCCGGCGTGGCGACCGCGAGGAAGTCCCGAGGACCCTCCTGCAGGTATGCCGTGAGCGCAGCCGCCTGCCACGCGCGCAGCTTGTCGGCGGTCCCCCACGCCGCTCGCTCCGGGAA
>CAYRLV010001060.1:0-1041 GCA_964425155.1 uncultured Ornithinicoccus sp.
CCCACGTGTGCTTGCGGCACTGCAGCACGTGGCCGTACTCGTGCTTGATGACGTCGGCGATCCGGTTCATCGGGGTGGAGCGGCCGACCCAGACCTGGCAGCTGGACAGGTCGGTGGTCCCCCACCGCCCGGGTGCCCGCGGGTGGTCGTAGGGGTGGATGGTGATCCCGTAGCGCCGGGCCAGGGACGCGATCAGTCCGTCCCGCGTGGAGGCCGCTGTCGTCGACGGCGTCGGTGAGGGCTCGGTGGTGGGTCGCGGCTCCTGCGTGGTCGTGCTCGGGCGCGGCTGGGGCGTGGTCGTGCTCGGACGTGGCTGGGGGGTCGTGGTCCGCCGCGGTTCGGGCTCGGTGGTGCGAGGCGCCGCGGGCGGTGTCGTGCTGGTCGGCGCGGGAGCCGGACTCGGGGTCTGCGCGGCTGCGGGGCGAGCATGGTCGGCCGGTGATCTCGACGAGGACCGTTGGTGGGCCGGGGAGCGTCGGTGCTCGGTCGCCGTACCGGCGCCGGCGGCGGCGCGGGCGCGCACACCCACCCGGGCGGCATCCTCGGCACGGTGCACGACCGTCCGGGTGGCGCCCCGCTCCGCGGCGGTGACGATACGGGCCAGGGTCGTGGTGGGCGGCTCCGGCGCGGGAGCCAGACCGGCCCCGGCACCGGGCGGATGGGGCAGCGCGGCGCCCGTGGGCGCCGACGCGACCAAGAGCCCTCCGGAGGTGAGGACGGCAGCCAGCAGGGCCGTGGTGCGACCGGGCCGACCTGCTCGAGGTGACCCGCCGAGGAGGGGAGACGAAAGGCGACGCATGAGACCTCCGAGGTCGAAACCACCGGTGACCCGTCTCGGGCGCGGGCGCACAGGGTGCCGGGGTGGCGTGTGCGCGAGGGCTGTGCGGCACGAGGGCCGGCCAGATCGGGGAACCCCACAGCACGGGGTGGTGTGCTCGGGCACCGGACGGGCGGGCGACCGATTGGCGCCCGGGTGTGACCTCAGCGTCGCGTGAGCACGGTGGGGCGTCAACGCAGCAAACGTCAAGTATTGGTCAAGAT
>CAYRLV010001061.1:0-1040 GCA_964425155.1 uncultured Ornithinicoccus sp.
ATCGTCGGCGTGCAGATGCTGGGGAACGTTCAAGACACACTGTCCGCGGTGGACCTTGTCGATGCCGAAGTGGTCGTGGTCTCCAGTCACTCCGAGATGACCGGTCCAGAACTTCGCCGGCTGTCCTGGGGGCTAGAAGCTCGGGACGTCGACCTCATCGTCTCTCCGGGGATCATGGAGGTCGCCGGCCCGAGGCTGTCCATCCGGCCAGCCGCCGGCCTCTCCCTGCTGCACGTCGAACGTCCCACGGTCGGAGGCGGCCGACTGGTGGGCAAGGTGATCTTCGACCGGGTCATGGCCTTCTTGATCATCACCGCCATCCTGCCCATCGCGCTCACGGTCGCCGCGGCCATCAAGCTCGACACGCGAGGGCCGGTGCTTTTCCGACAAACGCGGGTCGGCGCCAAGGGCGAACCATTCCGTATGTTCAAATTCCGTTCGATGGTTGCTGATGCGGAAGCGCGACTTCGCGATGTTTCGGCCCAAGGAAATGATGGTAACGGCGTTTTGTTCAAGCAGCGACAAGATCCGAGGATCACGCGGGTTGGAAAGTTTATCCGGCGCTATTCCTTGGATGAGTTGCCTCAACTTTTGAATGTCTTGCGTGGTGACATGTCCTTGGTTGGCCCGCGTCCTCCATTGCCCAGGGAGGTGGAGGGTTACGAACCCGATGCGGTGCGTCGGCTACGGGTCAAGCCTGGGCTGACCGGCCTGTGGCAGGTCAGTGGCCGCAGCGATCTGTCTTGGGAGGACTCACTCCGTCTGGACCTGCGCTACGTGGACAACTGGTCGATGATGCTCGACCTCCAGATTCTCTGGCGCACGGCGCGGGCCGTGTTGAACGGCTCAGGGGCCTACTGACCCATCCACTGAGGGGCGCCGACCAGACCCGAATGGCCGCACCTTGGACGCCGTCCGTCTCGCATGCCGAGACAACCTACGTCGTGCGCCTGGTTGGCACATGACGAAGCGGAGCGCACTGCGCCGTCGGCCAGGTCCTGGGTGGCGGACGAGATCGAGGAAACCGATTCCCCGCGCAT
>CAYRLV010001062.1:0-1038 GCA_964425155.1 uncultured Ornithinicoccus sp.
TGGCGTCCCAGCCGGTGACGGGGAAGACGTCCTTGGTCTCGTCGTAGTCGACGAGCCCCACGAGTTGCTTGAGCTGGGCCAGGTCGAGGTCGGCCTGCCGCTCCTGGTCGGTGAGAGGGATCGTGTCGGTCATGACCGCACTGTGGGCCAGAAGCGGGGGACTAAACAACTGTGCCACTCCCCGCTGGTCAGTGTGCGCAACCTGCTGGTCATACACCGGCAAATGCTGGACAATCTGCCCATGTCTGCTGTCGACCACCTGGATCCGTTGGACGCCCGCATCATCGGCCTCTTCACCGAGCGGCCCGGGATCGGGGTCCTGGGCGCCTCCCGCGCCCTCGGCGTCGCCCGGGGCACCGTGCAGGCCCGCCTCGACCGGCTCCAGTCGCGGGGGGTAGTGACGACCTTCGCGCCGCAGGTCGAGCCGTCCGCGATGGGCTACCCGGTCACCGCCTTCTGCACCCTCGAGATCCGGCAGAGTCGGGGGCACGACGCGGTCGTCGGCCACCTCGAGCGCATTCCCGAGGTGCTCGAAGCGCACACCATCACCGGGCAGGGCGACCTGATGATCCGCGTGGTCGCGGAGGACAACGCCCACCTCCAGCACGTCATCGACCGGGTCGTCGCCGTGGACCAGGTGGAGCGCGCCTCGACCGTCATCGCCCTCGCCACCCAGGTGCCCTACCGCACCCTGCCCCTGGTCCGGCTCGCGGACCCCGCGTCCGAACCCGGCTGAGCCCGTGGTCGCGCACCGGCCGCTGATCGACGCTCAGCGCAGGGCGCGCGCGACGCGACCCGCCGCCGCCACCACCTGGGGCCCGATCTTCTGCTCGTCCAGCGGGCCCATCGAGACGACGCCCACCGAGGCCTCGAGCCCGGCCAGCCCCACGACCGGCGCCGCGATGCCGTGCGCACCCGCCTGCAGCTCACCGCCCGTGACCACGTATGACGTGCGACCGGCTCGTGCGCCCAGGATCGCCTTGCCCGCCGCCCCGTGGTCGAGCGGGTGCCGGCTGCCGATGCGGTAGGCCACGTGGT
>CAYRLV010001063.1:0-1038 GCA_964425155.1 uncultured Ornithinicoccus sp.
CGAGCGAGACGAACTCCTTGAAGGTCAGGCCGTACTTCTTCTTCAGCCCCGGCACTCCGGTCTCGCGGGTCTTCCACTCCGGCGGGCCACCGAGCTTGAGCTTTTTCGCGACCGGTTTGAGGTCCGCGATGGACTTCAGGTCGTACTTCTGCGCGGTCTCCTTGGTGACGACCACCGCGTCCTTGTCCTGCGCGGACGACTTGTCGAGCACGATGAGGTTGGGCGGCAGCGCCTTCTGCAGCGCCGCGTAGACGTCGTCCGGCGAGACCGCGGTGGCGCCCTTGTCGAAGTACTGCAGCAGCACGCCGGTGTATTCGGGGATCAGGTCGATCGAGCCGTCCTTGAGGCCGGGGATGTAGGTCTCCCGGCTGCCGATGTTGGGCTTGGTCTCGACCTTGACGCCCTTGGCCTTGAGCGCCTCGGCGTAGATGTTCATCAGCAGGACGTTCTCGGGGAAGTTGGCCGAGCCGACGACGATCGTGTCGCTGGGCGCGGTGTCGCCGGTGGCGGCGCCGCCCCCGGTGCTCCCGCCGAGCGGCGATCCCCCCGAGTCGCTGCCGCACGCGGCCACGGCCAGCAGACCCACGACCGCCACCACGGTGGCAAGACTTCTCGAACGGTTCATGGCGTTCTCCTGTCGATGAGCAAATGGTCAGGCTGCGGTCGAGACCGTGCTGTCGGTGGGATCGGGCTCGGTGACCTCGGGCCGGCCTCCCGAGGAACGAGCGTAACGCCCGGTGAGCCCGCGGGACACCACGAATCGCTGCGCCCCGATCAGCACGACGTCCACGAGCAGGGCCAGCACCGCGACGAGCACGGCACCGGCGGCCATCTGCGGGTAGTCCTGTTGCTGCTGCCCGTCGATCACGTAGCGGCCCAGGCCGCCGAGGGAGACGTAGGCGGCGACGGTCGCCGTCGCGATGATCTGCAACGCGGCGCTGCGGATGCCCGAGATGATCAGCGGCAGCGCGCACGGGGTCTCCACCTGCACGAGGACCTGGCGGCCGGTCATCCCCATGCCGTAGGCGGCGTCCCGCG
>CAYRLV010001064.1:0-1032 GCA_964425155.1 uncultured Ornithinicoccus sp.
GCGGCGTCGTCCTCGGCCTGCGTGTAGGGCCGCGTCGTCGGCGGGTCGGTGCGGTGGTCGGTGTACGTGCGGGTGGCGTCGTCCCAGGACTCGATCAGGACGCCGTCCTCGTAGATTCTCATGGCTGCTCCTTCACCTAAACCTCACTCCGCACCAGGAGAGCGAGGTTTGGCTGGTGTCCCCTGGGAAGGCTCCCGCGGAGCCTGCAAGGGTGACCGTCCCGGGCATCCCCGCGGAAGGGAAAGCCCCGAGAGCCTGACTGGGGACACTCAACACCCGGGCGCTACCACCGTTGAACTCCTGATACATCTGAAAGCCGAAAGGTGCGTCGTATACGCGAAGTCCTCGGACCACTGTCTGGGTAGAGACCACCATGACGGCCACGTAGTCACCTGCCGGAAGAAGGCCAGGGGTCGGGTACGTGACGGCGTACTGCTGACCCGCAACGTCTGCGGCTGCTTTCCCAAAGTCACGGACCAGGGCGCCTGTGCCAGTCTCCCAGTCCCAGGAGTACAGACCAATGGCGACCTCAGAACCAGGATCGCCTGCCGTCTTGATGGAGCCGACGAGATAGTACGGGTCCCTCGGGTACGAAAGCCGGAACAGTGATCCCAGAGCCCGGTTGGCAGGAGCAGTGATATCGGCCTGCGCTGCAGTGATCGGCCTGCCAGGGAGTCCGGTGCCGGACATGTCTTGGATACTCGCTCCCCCCGCTGCTGCGTCCAGCGCCGCCTTGACGCCTGCCGGACTGACGTACCTCTCGCCGTCCGTCCCCTCCAGCACCTCCGCCGTGGTCGCCCTCTCCACGATGCCCTTGCCGGTCGTCGAGGCCCACGGCAGGCGGTAGACGTTCATCGTGCCGGTCGCCACGTCGCCCGCGTCGTGCGTGTGGACCGCCGGTGCCGCGCCCACGTCGCCGGGCGTCGAGGGGATCGTCGGGCGGCCGGACAGGTCTGCGTACGCGCCGGTGGTCGCGACCGTGGCCAGGTCGCCCGGCTGCACGGCAGTGTCCGCGAGGGCACCCTGCGCGGA
>CAYRLV010001065.1:0-1029 GCA_964425155.1 uncultured Ornithinicoccus sp.
GTGTAGACCAGCGACAGGTCGTCGCGGTTGCGGATCGGCACCTTCGACTCGATCTTGAGCTTGCCACCGAGGTGGGCCAGGAAGGTCCGGTCGCTGACCTTGCCGATCTCGACGCCCTTGACGGTGCGCATCGCCTCGACGATTTCGGCGGCGTGGTCGGTGTCGCGGCAGGACACCGTCACGTCGACCTGGAGCCGCTTGGTGCCGGAGGCGGTGATGTCGAGGGCGGTGACCAGCCCCCCGTTCTGCTCGATCGAGGTGGTGAGCTCACTGACGGCAGTGGCGCCGGCGGGCAGCTCGAGGCGGACGGTGATCGAGTTGGAGACGGAGGGGACGCTCATGGCCGTCATTGTCCCCGACCGACCCCTGGTATGACGGGCAGCCCGGTCGGCGCGTCCCTCACTTCACCCGACCCGCTTCCGAGCCACCGTCTCGCACCACAAGTCCCCAGACGGTGCCGACGCCGCCCGCCCGGCCCCCCCGTCTCGCACCACAAGTCCCCAGACGGAGCCGCCCAGCCCGTCCAGCGCCCCGTCTTGCACCACAAGTCCCCAGACGGTGCCGCCCCGATGTCAGGAGGGCTCGCGGGCCTCGTCGATGGTCGGCTGGAACAGCTCGATCGGGTTGCCGCTGGGATCCTCCACCAGGATCTGGTTTCCCCCGACGCCGTGCACGATGTCGTTGCGGAACGACGCCCCGGCCTCGCGCAGCTGCGCCACCGTCGCCTCGAGGTCCTCGACCTCCAGCGAGACACGGTTCCAGCCACCCGGCTCCGGCTTGGTGCCGTCCGGCATCGCCTGCCCACCCCCGCCCCAACCACTCGGCGCGCTCAGCAGGAACCGCAGGTCACCGCGCGACAGGATCGCGAACGGCGGCGCCGGGTGCATCACCTCCGAAAACCCCAGCCGATCGCGATAGAACCCGATCGCCTCATCCACATCACGGACGATGTACCGCACGGTCACGGACATATGGTGGGTTTCCCCTCGTAGCGTGGAGACATCGCCCCAAAAGGAGACATGGCGATGG
>CAYRLV010001066.1:0-1029 GCA_964425155.1 uncultured Ornithinicoccus sp.
TTCGTCGTTGGGCCGAGGCAAACAAGATCAAGGTCCCCGCTCGGGGCCGGATCCCAAGTGACGTGGTCGAGAAGTTCAAGGCCGCAGGCAACTGACCGCGATGCGCCATCGGCGGCCGCCCCCAGAGTCCCGCGGCTACCCCGGCACGGGTGAGCTGCCGCGCTGAGGGTCGGCGCGGTGCTCGCGCGCGCTGCACTGGGTCAATGCCGCGGCTTCTTTCAGGAAGTGCGTGATCTCGCGCAGTGCCCGGATGAAGTCGACGGCGGCGGTGGGGGAGGCGGTGTCGGTGTAGCAGCCGCGTTCGTAGTCGCGCAGCGCGGTCAACGCCTCCACCATGCCGTTGTGCCGGTCCCAGCACGGTGGGATGGTGCGCACGTCGAGGGCGAACCGGTCGATGAGCTGCTCGACCCAGCCACGCAGGTCGTGGAGCGCAGCTTGGAGGTCGTCCTGGTCAAGCGAGGGCCAGTGAGTCGGACCGGCCACCGCGGCCGCGGCCCGTTCGAGTTCGTCGACGGCCGGCCAGCCCTCGAGATCCAGCTGAGGAGCGGCATACCCAGAGCTCCGGCTGGCGCCGAGGTCAACGTGGCGTGCGGTGGGCATGCCGGATCACCCCCTCCAACGCAGCCTGCTCGACCTTGAGGCGGGTGGCGTCGGGTCGGTCCGGCCAGGGGGAAAGGGTCAACACGATGGGGGGAGCGGTGCGCAGCAGCAGGATGCCGGTGCCGAACGGCAGGGTCCGCAGTCGTGCGGGTTGCATGATCGGGACCTGGTGGGGCGTGGTGGAGGTGGATCGCTTCCCGTCCGACCCGATCGAGGTGGCGTGCTGGTGTTCGGTGCGCTCGCCGATGAGTTTGGCCAGGTCGTCCAGGTCGCGGGCGTTGGAGCCGCCGCCGAGGACGAGTTTGACGATGGCGGAGTCCCAGATCGCGCCGGCGGCGTGTTCGCCCCAGACGGCGCGGGCTTGGGCCAGCGACTGCAAGACGACCAGGGGGCAGATGCCGGTGCCGCCGCCTTCGGACATCAGCGAAG
>CAYRLV010001067.1:0-1026 GCA_964425155.1 uncultured Ornithinicoccus sp.
GCCCCGCGGCCGAGGCGTATGCGGAGCTGGTCGCCACCGAACTCGTCTGCGCCGTCCGAGCGCTGCGGTTTCACGGGGCCGAGCCGACCGGACCCCTCCGGGGTGCGCTGGAGCGGTGCTCGGGGTTGCCGTCGGGGATCGACGACCGCGACCTCGCACCCGACCTGGCGCTCGCCCGGGAGCTCCTCCCCCAGCTCACGAGCACCTGACCGGACACCGCTTCGGCGAGCCCACCCGGCGTCCCGCGCCCGAGGTCACTCGCCGCAGCGGTGTCCGGACGGGTCAGAGGTCTGCGCGGGAGAAGTTCTGGAACGAGCGGCTCGCGGTGGGGCCGCGCTGGCCCTGGTAGTGGGAGCCGTACTTCGCGCTCCCGTAGGGGTTCTCGGCCGGGCTGGACAGCTGGAAGAAGCACAGCTGCCCGATCTTCATCCCCGGCCACAGCATGATCGGCAAGGTGGCCACGTTGGACAGCTCGAGGGTGACGTGCCCGCTGAAGCCCGGGTCGACGAAGCCGGCCGTCGCGTGGGTCAGCAGCCCGAGCCGGCCGAGCGAGGACTTGCCCTCGACCCGGGCCGCGACGTCGTCGGGCAGGGTGATCTGCTCGTAGCTGGAGCCGAGCACGAACTCGCCGGGGTGCAGCACGAAGCCCTCGGCCGGGTCGACCTCGACCAGGTGGGTCAGGTCCGGCTGGTCCTGCGCGGGATCGATGACGCCGTACTTGTGGTTGTCGAACAGCCGGAAGTACTTGTCCAGCCGCACGTCGATGCTCGACGGCTGGATCAGGTCGGCGTCGTAGGGGTCCAGGCGCACCCGGCCACCGTCGACCTGGGCGCGGATGTCTCGGTCGGAGAGGAGCACGCGGACAGGCTAGCCGGTGGGGAGTCTCAGGCCGCCGCTGACCGCTGCTGGTCGCGTCGGTTACACTTCCGCGAGCGCCGCCGACATGATGTTCGCGAGATGTCGGCGCGGCTCTGCGGGCGTAGTTCAATGGTAGAACATCAGCTTCCCAAGCTGAGAACGCGAGTT
>CAYRLV010001068.1:0-1025 GCA_964425155.1 uncultured Ornithinicoccus sp.
CGGATCCATCTGGTGACCGATCGGCAGGTTCCTTCCTGGCTGGACACCGACCACCCCCAGTTGCGTGTGGTCGACCACACCGAGTTGTTCGGTGAGGCGGGCCGCCTGCCCACCTTCAACTCGCACGCCATCGGTAGCCGGCTCCATCACATCGACGGGCTGTCGGACCATTATCTGTACGTCAACGACGACGTGCTGTTCGGCCGTCCGGTCACGCCGTCGCAATTTTTCCTCAGCAACGGGACCGTTCAGTTCTTCCTGTCTCGGGCGACGCTGCCGTATGCGGGGTCCGGCGCAGCCCCCGCCCACGAAGCCGCCCGCCGGAACGTGGTGGAGTTGTTGGAGCGCGACTTCGGACGGACCGCGACGCGCACCTTCTTCCACACGCCGGTCGCACAGAGCCGCAGTATCATGCTCGAGCTCGAGGAACGCTACCCCGAGGTCTTTCGGCACAACTGGAGCAGCCAGCTCCGCTCGACCCGGGACTACGAGGTCAACCAGTGGCTCCACCACTACTACGGCTACCTGACCGGTCAGGCCATACCGGGGTCGATCCGCTATGACTACTTCGACCTGGCCGACCCGGCGGTGCCACGCCGGCTGAAGAAGCTGCTCAAGTCCCGCGACAAGGATTGTCTTTGCATCAACGACAATGCTGAGGCGCTCCTAGAGAACCAGGACTACGTCGTGGAGTGGATGGAGCGCTATCTGCCCCGGCGATCGCCGTTCGAGCGGGCCGGAGCGCCAGTGCCGGGCAGCTCGAACGAACTCGGCAACGGGTAGTAACTCGAGAGGAAGCGGCTGACCATATCCGCTTGGTCCTGCTGGTCAACCGTGCTCGAGTCGTGGTCGTTGAGGCAGAACGTGTCGTAGTCACGGCGGAAAAGCAAGTGATCCAAGCGAGCCGGCGTATCGGGGCGACCGATATCGGCATAGAAGTAGCGCAGTGAACCGGGGACCGCGCGCCCGGTCGCGTATGCGTACCAGTGGTAGAGCGAGGACACGATCGAATAGTCGTCAGGATG
>CAYRLV010001069.1:0-1023 GCA_964425155.1 uncultured Ornithinicoccus sp.
CGCACCAGTCCGATGTCTCCCTGATGTCCACGCAGTCCCGGTGGTCGATCAAGGGCGCCCGCGCCTCCGGCCGCAACCGACTCCAGCGAGGCTAGGAGCAACACGAGCGGCGAGCGGTGGCGATGGGGCGAAGCGATCCTGCCGCCGAGGAGCGCGACACCACAGACGGCTAGAGCGGGCGGACGTCGCGCTCCAGCACGGTGTGGTTGTCGGGACCGAAGACGAACGTCCCGGTGAGACTGCCACCGGCGAGGACCTGAGGCAGCCAGTAGCGGTTGTCGTCCCACATCTCGTCCAACGGCAACGCATCGACGGCGTGCCACTGCGGGATGATTTCCTCAGTGGTGACCGGATCGCCCGACCACCGGGTGGTGGTGAAGACCTCGACGCCCATGTCCCAGGCGGGTCGGTGCGGGAAGCGGAAGGTCAACGTCGCCGCGGCGCGCAGCACGTCGACGGGGACGTCGCACCCGGCTTCCTCGGCGACCTCCCGAGCGGCCGCGGACCTGCCGTCCTCGCCCGGCTCGAGGTGACCGCCGAGCCCGACGATCTTGCCCTCGCCGAGGCCGCGTCGCTTCCGTCCGAGCAGCACCCGCGCGGGACGGGTCGCCGCGTCGTCGACGAGAAAGCAGAGGCAGGTGGCGGGCAACGTCATGTGCCCGATCATGCCGCCCAGGCCTCCCACCCGCACCGGGAGTCCCCCCACCCCCGCCTCCCACCCGCACGGGGAGTCCCCCGTCCAGTCCTGTGCCCGTGGCGCCAGCCCTGCCCCCTCCCGTCGTATGCCCGTGTCGCCAGCCCTGCCCCTCTGAGTGGTAACGCCTCCTGGCGGAGACCCCACATCCCGCCTGGCGCGTGCGAGCACGGTCAACCGCCGCCCTGCCCCCGCCCTCCGCTCGCCCACCCAACCGCGCGCAGGACGGGCAAACGTGTCGCTGATCGCCGCAGCCTTGGACTACCCTGCCGACATGCCGTTCGCGCAGCACACGACGACGCCGGATCCCTCCGGCGCCTCTCGGCTGC
>CAYRLV010001070.1:0-1020 GCA_964425155.1 uncultured Ornithinicoccus sp.
GCGCGCAGGGCGTCGACGGCCGGCCCGTCCCCGAGCGGCTCCAGCACCTGCTGCGCCTGCCGGGCCACCCGGTCGGTGTGCTGGCGGGCCTGTTCGACGGCCGGGTGCTCCCGGAGCAGCTCGAGGGCTTCCTTGTGCAGCGCGTCGTCGGTCAGGTCGGCGGCGAGCAGCTCCTTGAGCCGGGCGTCCGCCGGGTCGGTGGAGGCTCGGGCATACAGGACCGGCAACGTGGCGACGCCCTCGCGCAGGTCGGTGCCCGGTGTCTTGCCGGACTCGGCCGAGTCGGAGGTGATGTCCAGCAGGTCGTCGGCCAGCTGGAACGCCATGCCGAGCAGCTCGCCGTAGCGCCGGCAGATCTCGACCGTCTCGGGCGGGCAGCCGGAGAAGAGCGCGCCGTAGCGGGCCGCGGTGGCCACCAGCGCGCCGGTCTTGTCGGCCAGCACGCCGAGGTAGTAGTCGACCGGGTCGGCGCCGTCGGGCGCCGAGCGGTCGTCACGGATCTGCCCGACGCACAGCCGCACGAAGGTCTGCGACTGGATCAGCACGGCCTCCGCGCCCAGCCCGGCCACCAACTCGGACGCCTTGGCGAACAGCAGGTCGCCGACCAGGATCGCGGTGGAGTTGTCGTAGGCCGCGTTGACGGTGGCCACCGCCCGGCGCACGGTCGCGGCGTCCATGACGTCGTCGTGGTAGAGCGATGCCAGGTGGGTGAGCTCGACCGCGGTGGCCGCGTCGATGACGTGCTCGCCGACCTCGTCCCCCAGCTCCGAGGTGAGCAGCGTGAGCATCGGGCGGAACCGCTTGCCGCCCGCGGCGCTGAGGTGCCCGGACGCCTCGGCGATGAAGGCGTCCTCGTGGTCCACGACGTCGCGCAGCCGCGCGTCGACCCGGCTCAGACCCTGTTGGAGGCGCGCCGTCAGCTCAGGCGATGCGCTCGGCAGGGCCAGGGTCGGCGGCGCGGCTGTGCTCATCGAAGGAAGAGGGTGGAGTGCGACGCGAGGTCGAGCAGCGGCGTGGGCA
>CAYRLV010001071.1:0-1020 GCA_964425155.1 uncultured Ornithinicoccus sp.
GGCACGCGGCGGCCAACGGCCGCCATGACGATCGAAAAGGACGAGGTGGCGATGCCGACGCCGGTCAGCACGACGGCCGAGAGCGTCATCAGCCCCGGGGTGGGGGAGACAACCATCAGCGCCATCCCGAGCGCGGCCACCGTCGCGGACCCGGGCAGCGATGCGGCCAGTGCGAGTGCGCACCCCGCTGCGACGAGCGCCACTCGCACCGGCAACGGAACCGCGTCGGCGAACGCCGGCCACAGCACCGCCGCGGCCGACTCGGCGCGGATGGTGTCGGCCACGGTGACCAGGCCGGCGAGAGAGTCGTCGACGGCGGCGAAGACCGCGGTCTCGCCCTGCCCGGCGGCCGAATCCGCAGCCTGGTCGAGGCTGCTGGTGGGGACCCCGGCGCTGGCCATGAGCGCCCGGTTGCCGACCCGGACCCGCCTGCCCCCGACCGTGGCGTCGATGCCGTGGCCGGGGACCGCTTCGAAGTGACTCACCGGCGGGAGCGTCAGCCCGCGTTCTCGGGCGGCGGCGACGATCGCCTCGCCGACCGGGTGCTCGCTCCCGGTCTCGGCGGCGGCGACGACGGCGAGCAGCTCGTCGGTGTCCCAGCCGGCGGGTGAGATCCGGGCCACGGCGGGCCGGCCGGTGGTGATGGTCCCGGTCTTGTCCAGGACGACGGCGGTCAGCCGCTGGGCCTGCTCGAGGGACTCGCCGTCGCCGATGAGGATCCCGAGCTCGGCAGCCTTGCCGGTGCCTACCATGACCGCGGTCGGGGTGGCGAGGCCCAGCGCGCAAGGGCAGGCGATGATCAGCACGGCGATGGTGGTGCTGATCGCCATGACCAACTTGGTGTCGGCGGGACCGAGCAGGGCCCACGTGGCGAAGGTGAGCGCGGCCACGGCCAGGACTGCGGGCACGAACACCGCGGACACCCGATCGGCCAGCCGCTGCATGGGAGCCTTCGAGCCCTGCGCGTCCTCGACCAGCCGGACGATCTGCGCCAGCGTGGTGTCCTCGCCCACGGCGGTG
>CAYRLV010001072.1:0-1019 GCA_964425155.1 uncultured Ornithinicoccus sp.
CTTCGTGCCAGCCGGCCCGGTAGATGCTGGAACGGTGTTCGGGAAGCACGTCCATCCAACTTTCTGCCAGGGGCCAGGCTTCTTGCCCGGGCGCATCTCACGCCGCCAGATGTCAGACAACGGACCCGGCGAGTCAGGGTAGGTCGAGGAGCAGAAGGTCACTGCCGTGCGGCAGAAGTGTGTGCGAGGCGCCTCGGTCGTGTTCCCGGTGCAACGGACCACGGTGGTCCATTGATAAGGAGTCTGGGATTGCTGTGCTCGCGCGACCACCGCTTCGCCAGCTTGTGGCTCATTTGTGTTCTGTGCGGCGCTCGGGAGTGCGCGCCCTCGCTGGTCATCGGCAGCCTGATGGCTGGCTTCCTTGTCGCCATACGCGGCACCTTTGTCGGTCATTTCCGGACAGGAATACAGACCACACGGCGTTGGCCCGGTCTCGTCTTGCGGCATCGTCGCTGACGGAAGTACGGCAAGAGTCGACAGGAAGATGCCATTCAGCATGAGGGCTGTTGGCAACGTCATGAGGGCAAGACTCCGGTCTCGTCCACCTCTATATCGTCCACGAGCCAGCGCCCCTGGCGCCAAGACAGGGTGAATACGAGGGCGGATCCCTTTCTGCTCGGGATCCGGTTGACCACCTCGCCGTTCTTCTTGACGACTCTGATCGGCAATTGATCAACAAGTGCCCAGGTCGCAGTCGGGCCCTTGGGGCTGAATTGCGCGACGATCCTCTTGATCTTGGCAGCTGGTCCCGAATTGTGCAGTCGATGAGACTTGAGGTAGAGCACATTCTCCTCATAATTCGTGCACGACTTGCACTTCTTGCTTCCGAGGGGCTCGAGTCTGCCTGCCTCAGGTTTCAGCCCTGTCTGATTGATGACTTCTATGTAGTGGCGAACGAAAGCCTCGGCGCCCTTCTTGGTGTGCCCGGCAGCCGCGCCGGAATCACCGCCCTCGGACGTCGTGTGGGACTTCGTCGCCGTGGAGGTGCTGGTGGGGTCGGCGCTGGTGGGTGGGTCGGC
>CAYRLV010001073.1:0-1019 GCA_964425155.1 uncultured Ornithinicoccus sp.
CCGACCTCGTCGTGCACTCATCAGCGGCGCTCCGAATGACGTGATGGCCCGCTCCGACTCGGGGCCCGATCCCACGCTATCGATCCGAAGCGGCTTCGGCTGCAGCCTTCGCGGCTCGACACGCGCGAACAGGGCTCTATGCTGTATGCGTGGTGGAGTGGATCCTGCACGTGAAGTGGCACCGGGTCGACTCGCTGGACCGTTGCCGAACGCTCTGCGAGCAGCCAATAGTCGACGCCCCACGGCAGCCGACAAGTGACGTGGTCGCAGACGTCGCAGCGAACCAGACGACTGTCTGCGGCACATGTGATCGCCGTGCTCAGGCGGCGAAGGCACATGACAGCGCAACTCTCTCGGGGGGTCCGGATTCTCCGACTAGGTTGGAGCGTCTGACACCAGAACAACTCGAGATCCATCTCCGGCTGGAACAGGAGAAGGTCCAACGCGCCAAGCTCAGAGCAGCACGGGAGCAGGAACCAGGTCGTTCCTCGGTATCGGTGTGGACGACCGCAGGGGGGCTGCCCACGCTGGGAAAACGCAGGAAGTAGCTGGGCCGTTTCGCACCTACAGCCTGAGGCCACGAGCACCCTCCGGAACCAACTGTGCAGCAGAGTTTCCTGGGCTTTCATCCGAGATTGCCTCGGCGCGCACTCGATTCGCCGTCACTTCTCCCTGAGACCACGATCGGCGCATCAAATATGAGCTTGGGACTGAACTTGGGAATGCCGTTCCGCGTCGATGCTGAGGCAAAAGAGCCTTCGATTCCCATAATCGGTAGCCGCCCGCCCGCTGGAGGGAATCCCTCCTCCAAAGCGGACCAGCAATTTGTCGGATCCAGGCGAACTGGCTGACTGGGCGCCTCGACGTAGAAGGCAGCCTAAGTAATGGTGCACTCCCAGCTACGAGCGCACATCCGGGGAGTCGGAGCCTCCCAGATGCGGCACCCCTGCTACAGAAATCCCCCATTTCGTCACCTGGCCAGCAACATCGACCTAGGATCGAGTGGTCAGCGGCGTGAC
>CAYRLV010001074.1:0-1014 GCA_964425155.1 uncultured Ornithinicoccus sp.
GTGATGATCAACTACTCCGACTTCCAGTGCCCGTTCTGCGGCAAGTTCGCCCGCGACACCGAGCCCGCACTGCAGAAGTACGTCGACGACGGCACCCTGCGGATCGAATGGCGCGACTTCCCCTACCTCGGTGAGGAATCCGGCACCGCGGCCATCGCCGCGCGGGCCGCCTCGCGGCAGGACGGATTCTGGAAGCTGCACGACGCGCTCTACCAGGACCAGGCCGCGCCCAACAGCGGCACGCTCACCAAGGCGCACCTGATCACGCTCGCCGAGTCGGTCGGCCTGGACGGCGACCGGCTGAAGAAGGACATGAAGGACCCGCGGATCACCTCGCAGATCCGCGCCGACTTCATGCAGGGGCAGTCCATCGGTGTCACGGGCACCCCGGCCTTCATCATCAACGGCAAGCCGATCATCGGCGCGCAGCCCACCAAGGTCTTCATCAAGGCAATCGAACAGGCCGCCGCGGACGCCCGATGACCGAGGTCAGTCTCCTCGCCGCCCTCGCGGCGGGGGTGCTCGCGCTGCTGTCGCCGTGCAGCGCGCTGCTGCTCCCGTCGTTCTTCGCCTACGCCTTCTCCAGCCGCAGCGCCCTGGTCGCACGCACCGGGGCCTTCTACCTCGGGCTGCTGGTCACCCTGGTGCCCCTCGGCAGCGGCGCGGCCGCCGTGTCCGGGCTGGTCTACGGACACCGGGCCACGCTGATCGCCGTTGCCGGCTGGGCCATCATCGCGTTCGGGGTGCTGTACCTGGTCGGCGGCGGGTTCCGGCTGCCGTTCACCGACCGGCTGCGCAGCTGGTCGACCGCCAAGGGGGCCGGCCGGGGCGGTTACGTGTCGACGGCCGCGCTGGGCGCGGTCTACGGGCTCGCCGGGTTCTGCTCAGGTCCGGTGCTCGGCGCGATCCTGACCGTGGCGGCCACCCAGGGCTCGCCGTGGGGCGGCGGGCTGCTGCTGGCCGTCTACGCCCTCGGCATGGCGCTGCCGCTCTTCCTGCTCGCGTGGTTCTGGG
>CAYRLV010001075.1:0-1014 GCA_964425155.1 uncultured Ornithinicoccus sp.
AGGCGGTCGACGCCTCGTATGACCGCGTGGTCGCCAAACTGCCGCGCAAGCACCGGCCGACCTAGAGCCACCGGCACACCGACTCGCCCGAGCGTCCCGCGGTTTCTTCCCCTCTCGCGGGCCCACGCCCACCGGGTCAGTGGCTGCCACGGGCGATCAGGTCACGGACCGTCCGGCCGGCCTCGGCGCCCTTTCGCTCGAACTTGGTCACCGGTCGGCCCTCGAACCGTGGCGCGAATCCCCTGTCGTCCTCGTCGGATCCGACGCACCCGGAAGGTGCCCTGTCATGCGGGTTGGTCAGCGCCGGACACGCCCGTATGACGTCGCGCATCTGTCGCGCGTAGGGCTCCCAGTCGGTCGCGAGCCGCCAGATGCCGCCCGGGGCCAGGGATCGGGCGACCACCAGCGCGAACGCGTCGTCGACCAGCCGGCGCTTGTGGTGCTTGACCTTCGGCCACGGGTCGGGGAAGTAGGTCCAGACCTCGGCGAGGGTGCCGGGCACGACCCAGTGCTCGAGCACGTCGACGCCGTCGGCCCGGACGAGGCGCACGTTGGTCAGCCCGTCCCGGGCGAGCGTCCCGAGGGTGCGTGCCATGCCGGGTCGGTAGACCTCGACGCCGAGGAAGTCGACGTCCGGCTGCTGCCGCGCCGCGTGCACCAGGGCCTCCCCGACACCTGACCCGATCTCCACGACCAGCGGTGCGGTGCGGCCGAACGCCTCGGACGGATCGAACCGGGAGCCCGGTGCCACCGAGGTGCTCGTGGTGCCGCGCGGCGGCTCGAGCAGCAGGTGCCGGCCGGCCTCCTCCGCGCGATGGTCACGAGGCCGCAGGGCACGCCCGTCGGTCCGGGTGAACGACACCACCCGGCGCGGGACGACGCCCGTCGGTGTGCGACTCACGACGGCCTACTTCTTCGCCTTGTCACTGGTGGGGTCCTGGGAGAGCGCCGCGATGAAGGCCTCCTGCGGCACCTCGACCCGGCCCACCATCTTCATCCGCTTCTTGCCTTCCT
>CAYRLV010001076.1:0-1012 GCA_964425155.1 uncultured Ornithinicoccus sp.
ACGCATGGGGCGGCAGTGTGGCAGAGCCGCGGGCTGCTGACACCTCGGCACGCCGTGCTGCGGACGGGAGGCTCCCGGCGCCCAGCCGTCGGGCCGGTGAGTTCCTCCGGTTCGCCGGACAGGCACCCTGCCAGTCCGTAATCTCGTGGCCCACCACCCACAGGAGGCGTCCATGGCGGTCTGCAGCACCTGTGCTCCCTTCGGTCGGCCCGGCTTCGTCCCGACGGGGGATGGGCGTGACTGGCAGGCCTGTCCGGACTGCGTGGGCCGGAGCGCCAAGCCGCGCAAGGGCGGCGGTCCGCTGGCCGGCTTCGTGGTCGGCGTGTGCGTCCTCGGTCTGATCGGTTACGGAGCCGTCCGAGTCTTCGGCATCACGGCACATCCCGGAAAGGCGCCGGAGCCCGACGTGCTCTACGGCCGCGGCACCAACTGGGTGGGTACCTACACCTGCGGTGGGCAGTCGCGGGACATCACCGCCTTTCTGCTGGTGGCCCCCAAGAAGAGGGGTGACGGCGAGGCTCCGGTCGACCTCGCCGCGAACTTCACCTACCGGTCTGCTGGCAAGGGGCCCGGCGCCAAGCAGGCGATGGCCGGCACGATCAGCGACACCGCGATCACCTTGACCCGATCGATGACTCGCAAACCTGCGCACGCCGACCACTTCATGACACGTTTCGTGGGGACCGTTCGGCTGGGAGAGCCGATCGTGATCGAGGGCGAAGCCAGTTCGAAGGGCTGCAGCCGGATCACCATGCACAGCGTTTCCCGGACGGACTGACTGCGTTGACCGGGCGGGCGCGGGCTCACCGGTGGTGGGATCCACCGGTGTGGACACCCACCAGCGACGCGGCCCGCCCGGGTCTGCGGCAGCGCGTTCAGCCGGTCCGGCGACCCCCCAGCCGGTCGCGGAGGCGGTCGACGATCCCCATGCCCGGCCCGATGAGTTTGTTCACCGGGGGGTGGTGCGGCGCCGCCGGATGCGGCCGGGTGGGACCGATCCGCTCCGACTGCT
>CAYRLV010001077.1:0-1012 GCA_964425155.1 uncultured Ornithinicoccus sp.
GGCTTCCCGGATCATCGCGGTGGTCAGCACCGGCTTCGGCGGCGCCGCCTTCGTCACACCCGGCCCAGTCGAGGTCGGGACTGTATTGGGGAAGCACGTCCATCCGACCTTGTGCCACGGTCCCTTCTTCCCTCGCGACCGAATCTCGCGAGAGTAGATGTCGGACAAGGGCCCCGGAGAGTCTGGATAGGCGCTCGTACAAAACGACACCGCAGTCGGGCAATAGTAGTGGCGAGGGTCGGCTGCAGTGTTACCTGTGCATCGAACCACAGTCACGTATTCGTGCGGCCTTGTTGTCGGGCCTATGGGTGCCTTGTGACCTGTCGGCTGACCGGCATTACCCCCGCTGGGTGGTTGGCTCCGATCAGGTCCGCCACGAGCCGGCTGTGACTGGGACTCGTCGCGCTCGGTGTTTCCCAGACCAGCGCCTCCGTTTTTCAGCACGCACTTCTCGATGTCGTACCCGCCATCAGGGCATGGCTTCGCGGACACTACGGAAGCGGTTACGGGCCCATTTCCGCTGAGGAGTAGCGCCAGCGAGGCAAGGCATGCCCCAAGGTGTTTGACCGCCTTCATTGCAATAGCCGGACTTCGGCTACTCGCCAGCCACCGTGAGTCCACCTGAGCTCGGTCTCGGGGAAGATGGTTTTGGCTTTGGTGTGATCCGTTACGTTTCCTGAGGAGTCCACGACTGCCTGGCGCAGGAGTTCTTGCGTAGCTGTGGCGAGGAGGGATCCCTTCTGCTTTCCCGTCGTTATCTGGATGTCTGAGAGTCGCGAGACCGGTCCAGTCAGATGTCGACCCCGCTTCACGCTTTCCTGCGCTGTGCCTTCATACGCGGAGCAGGTCTTGCACGAGGGCAGGCTCAGCGGCCTTAAGAGCCCGGATTGCGGCTTAGACCACGCAACGTTCAATTGCTTGTTGAAGTAGCGGACGAAGGCTTCGGCGCCCTTCAGCGTGTGTTGGCGGGCGGCTTGGGGGACGCCGGGGGCGCCGGCTTCCTCGGGTGAGC
>CAYRLV010001078.1:0-1012 GCA_964425155.1 uncultured Ornithinicoccus sp.
GCTGGTAGGGGGCGACGACGATCTCGACCCGCTGGAACTCCTTGAGGTCGGAGTAGCCGGTCGTGGCCATGGCCCGCTTGAGCGCGCCCACCAGGTTGGTCGTGCCGTCGGCGCTGCGGCCCGGGCCGAGCAGGATCTCCTCGAGCGAGCCGACGGTGCCGACCTCGACCCGCTCGCCGCGCGGCAGCGCGTGGTGGTGTGCCTCGGAGCCCCAGTGGTAGCCGAGGCCGGGCGCCTCGGTGGCCCGGGCGAGCGCCGCGCCCAGCATGACCGCGTCGGCGCCGCAGGCGACCGCCTTGACCACGTCACCGGACGTGCCCATGCCGCCGTCCGGGATGACGTGGACGTAGCGTCCGCCGGACTCGTCCATGTAGTCGCGCCGGGCGGCCGCGACGTCGGCGATCGCCGAGGCCATGGGGGCGTGGATGCCGAGCGTGAGCCGGGTGGTGTGCGCGGCGCCGCCGCCGAAGCCCACCAGCACGCCGGCGGCCCCGGTGCGCATGAGGTGCAACGCGGCGGTGTAGGAGGCCGCCCCACCCACGATGACGGGCACGTCGAGCTCGTAGATGAACCGCTTGAGGTTGAGCGGCTCCGCGCGGCTGGACACGTGCTCGGCGGACACGGTGGTCCCCCGGATGACGAACAGGTCGACGCCGGCGTCGACGACGGTCTTCCAGAACTGCTGGGTCCGCTGCGGCGACAGGGCACCCGCGACGGTGATGCCGGCCTCACGCAGCGCCCGCAGCCGCTCGGTGATCAGGTCGGGGCGGATCTCCGCGTCGTAGAGCGCACGCATCCGCGCGGTGGCGTCGGCGGTGTCGAGGTGGGCGATCTCCTCGAGCAGGTCGCTGGGGTCCTCGTACCGCGTCCAGAGGCCCTCGAGGTCGAGCACCGGCAGGCCGCCCAGCGTGCCGAGCGCGACCGCGCTCTCCGGCGAGACGACCGAGTCCATCGGTGCGGCGACCACCGGGAGCTCGAAGTGGTAGGCGTCGATCTGCCACGAGATCGAGAC
>CAYRLV010001079.1:0-1011 GCA_964425155.1 uncultured Ornithinicoccus sp.
CTGGCCGCGCAGCGTGTGGGTGCCGAGGTGCGCTGGGCCAGGGTGGATCCGAACGTGGGGGTCTTGCCGGTCGAACAGTATGACGTGCTGGTCGACGAGCGAACTCGTTTGGTGGCCGTCTGCGCAGCCTCCAACGTGATCGGGACACGCCCCGACGTGGAGGCGATTGCCTCACGGTTGCGAGCGAACTCCGACGGGCTGCTGTTTGTGGATGCCGTGCATGCAGCTCCGCACACTCCGCTCAGCCTGACTCAGATGGGTGCTGACTTCGTTGCTTGCTCGACGTACAAGTTCTTCGGACCACACCTGGGCGCGGTCGTGGCAGCGCCGGGCGTGCTTGAAACGCTGAAGCCCAGCAAGGTTCGGCCCCAAACGGACCAGCCACCGATGTGCTTCGAACGCGGGACGCTGCCCTTCGAGGCACTCGCCGGCGTGCCT
Organism: uncultured Ornithinicoccus sp.; assembly: GCA_964425155.1. Lineage (GTDB taxonomy): Bacteria > Actinomycetota > Actinomycetes > Actinomycetales > Dermatophilaceae > Segeticoccus. Next base: position 439 of record CAYRLV010001079.1, read on the forward strand.
GCGGCCGTGGACCACATCGCCTCTCTCGCCCCTGGTTCGGGCGACCGGGGCCAGCAGGTGCAACGGGCGCTCAAGGAGACTGAGGCGTACACCGCAGAGCTGCTGGACCGACTCCTGGCGGGGCTGGAGAGTCAGCCCAGGGTCACCTGTTACGGCGGGGCGAAGGCGCGCACGCCCACGACGTGCTTCACCGTCGAAGGACTACCAGTTAACGACGTTGCCGAGCGACTTGGCGACGCGGGGATCTTCGTCTCGTCGGGGACGTTCTACGCCCCGGTACTCATGGACGTCTTGGGTCTTGAGGCCGGCGCGGTCCGAGTTGGATTGCTGCACTACAACACCCGCGCCGAAGTGGACGCATTTCTCGACCGGTTGACCACAATCATTCACGAGGCCTGAGGAGGCCGCCCATGGCTACGTTGACACGACGGGAACTACTGGGGGCAGGGCTTATTGCAGTCCCAGCGATCTGGGGGCTGTCCGCTTGTGGATCCGATGACAAGGACGGCAGCGGGAGGCTGGACGAGATCAAGTCCTCCGGGGTGCTCAAGGTCGGACTGGCCGATGAACGGC
>CAYRLV010001080.1:0-1009 GCA_964425155.1 uncultured Ornithinicoccus sp.
TACCAGCGGATGCGCGACATCGGCATCGCCGTGATCCGCGAGGTCGGCGTCGACACCGGCGGCTGCAACATCCAGTTCGCGGTCAACCCGCAGGACGGGCGGATCATCGTCATCGAGATGAACCCGCGGGTGTCCCGCTCCTCGGCGCTGGCGTCCAAGGCGACCGGCTTCCCGATCGCCAAGATCGCCGCCAAGATGGCCATCGGGTACACCCTCGACGAGGTGCCCAACGACATCACCCGGGAGACACCGGCCAGCTTCGAGCCCGCCCTGGACTACGTCGTCGTCAAGGTGCCGCGGTTCGCGTTCGAGAAGTTCCCCGCCGCCGACCCGACCCTCACCACGACGATGAAGAGCGTCGGCGAGGCGATGGCCATCGGCCGCAACTTCACCGAGGCCCTGCAGAAGGCGCTGCGGTCGACCGAACGCGCCGGCTCCAGTTTCCACTGGCGGGCCGACGAGAGGCCCAACCTCGAACAGGCGCGCGCACTCCTGGCGCAGGCGCGCACGCCCACGGACGGGCGGATCGTGTTGGTGCAGCAGGCTCTTCGCGGCGGGTTGTCGGTCGAGGAGGTGCACGAGGCGACCGGCATCGACCCGTGGTTCCTCGACCAGATCGTGCTGATCAACCAGGTGGCCGAACGAGTGGCCCGGGGCGGCACGCCCGCCGGTGCGACCGGCTGGCACGAGGAAGGGCAGCTCACGCCCGACCTGCTGCGGCTGGCCAAGCGGCACGGTTTCTCGGACGCCCAACTGGCGGAGCTCACCCGGATGCCGGAGGCCGTCGTCCGCGGTGTGCGGCACGCCCTCGGGGTGCGCCCGGTCTACAAGACGGTCGACACCTGTGCCGCCGAGTTCGCCGCGCAGACGCCCTACCACTACTCGTCCTACGACGAGGAGACCGAGGTCGAGCCGCGCGAGCGGCCCGCGGTCATCATCCTGGGCTCCGGGCCGAACCGGATCGGCCAGGGCGTCGAGTTCGACTACTCCTGCGTGCACGCGAGCTTCG
>CAYRLV010001081.1:0-1009 GCA_964425155.1 uncultured Ornithinicoccus sp.
TCCGCTACTACCGAGCCATCGGCGGGCGCGGTCCGAAGACGTTCCGATTGGGCGGCCACGTGGTGGCGCTCGACGAAGATGTGGAGGAGTGGATCAGGTCGTGCCACGACGCGGCGACAGCCACCCGACACTGAGGAGTCTGTGCGGTCGGACACGGGCAGGCCGGTCGGGCATCCGGCACCACCATCTCTGGTGGGCCATGGAGACACATCGTCATGGCTCGAACCGTCGCAGGGCGGGGCCGGGCTGATGGCGAGCATCGTCAAGGAACAGAACGGTCGCTGGAGGGCGCGGTACTACGACGCCGCCGGGAAGCAGCACGCCAGGCGCTTCGCCCGGAAGCGGGAGGCAGAGAACTGGATCGACGAGGTCAACGCCTCCATCGTCACCGGCACTTACGTCGATCCGCAGATGGCCCGGATCCGCGTCGCCGAGTGGTGCGACCTGTGGCTGGCCGGCTACACGCCGAGGGAATCGACGGTGCGCCAGGCCAAGGTGCACGTCAAGCACATCAAGGCAGGGCTGGGGGACATGCCACTCTCGGCGGTCAAGCCGTCCACCGTCCGCGCTTGGGTGGCCTCGCTGCAGGCGGCCGGCTACGCCGACAGCTTCGTCTACGTCGTCTACCGCAGGCTCTCCCAGATCATGGCCGATGCCGTTCACGACGGCGTCATCTCCCGCAACCCGTGCAGCCGACGGACCTCCCCGCGCACCGGTCACCAACGGCCCTACGTGGCCACGACCGAACAAGTCTGGGCGCTGTATGACGCGATGTCACCCAACCTGCGGCCCGCGGTGCTGCTCGGCGCGTTCGCGGGTCTGCGGGTGGCCGAGGCCGCCGGGCTGCGGCCCGAGGACGTCGACTTCGGGTTCGGCCTCATCACTCCGGCGCAGCAGTATCCCGGCGTGCCGCTGAAGTCGGCCACCGCACACACCCCGATCCCGATCCCGCTGCGACTGGCGGACATGCTCAGGCAAGCGGCCGCTGCCGGGTCTGGCCGCGGCTTCG
>CAYRLV010001082.1:0-1006 GCA_964425155.1 uncultured Ornithinicoccus sp.
GGGACCCCGACATGAGCGACGTCCTCGAATTCGCCGGTGTCACGGTGGTGCGCGGCGGCAACACCCTGCTCGACGACATCAGCTGGGAGGTCGAGGAGGGCGAGCGGTGGGTGGTGCTGGGACCCAACGGCGCCGGCAAGACGACCCTGCTGCAGATCGCGGCCGGCAGGATGCACCCGACGCGCGGAGTGGCGGGCGTCCTGTCGGAGGTGCTCGGGGCGGTGGACGTCTTCGAGCTGCGGCCGAGGATCGGGTTGGCCAGCTCGTCGATCGCCGAGCGGATCCCCGGGGACGAGCGCGTCGGCGATGTCGTCGTCACGGCGTCCTACGGGATCGTCGGGCGCTGGCGTGAGGACTACGACGCGCTCGACCACGAGCGGGCCGGCGAGCTGTTGCGGGCGCTCGGTGCCGACCATCTCGCCGAGCGCACCTTCAACACGCTGAGCGAGGGCGAGCGCAAACGGGTCCAGATCGCGCGCGCGCTGATGACCGACCCCGAGCTGATGCTGCTGGACGAGCCGGCCGCCGGCCTGGACCTCGGGGGGCGGGAGGACCTGGTGGCGCGGCTCGGCTCGCTGGCGACGGACCTGGCCGCTCCGGCGCTGGTGCTGGTGACCCACCACGTCGAGGAGATCCCGCCCGGATTCACCGATGTGCTCCTGCTGCGTGAAGGTCGAGTGGTCGCAGCCGGACCGCTCGAGGCCACGCTGACCGCGGAGAACCTGTCGGCGACGTTCGGGATGCCGCTGGAGCTGGAGCGGCGGGGGGAGCGCTGGTTCGCGCGCGCCCGCGGTTGAGTCCCCCGGCGAGTCCGAGGCACCACGGGGGTGGCAGGACGTAGCCTGAGAGCGAGCGTCCTGCTCGCCTTCGACCTGCTTCGACGAGGGAGCGTGGCACATTGTCCTGGCTGGATGACCACGGCTGGCTGGCCTGGTTGGGGCTGGCGCTGGCCCTCGTCGCGGTCGAGGCGGCTAGTGTCGATTTCGTGTTCCTGATGCTGGCCGGT
>CAYRLV010001083.1:0-1006 GCA_964425155.1 uncultured Ornithinicoccus sp.
CCGTCTGCCGACGTGAGCAACCCCGAAATCGCGTCCCAGACGGAGCAAGCTAAACACTTAGCCGTGCTAAGTGGCTTGAATCCTCGACGTGGCGTCGCGGATCGGGCACACTGGACGTGTGGTCCCCGCACGAGGCGGGCTCGCTGCGCTGGGCTGGAAGGCAGGTGATCTGATGGGCGACGAGGCTCCCAAGGGTCGCCTGTTCGCGCGCCGTCGCAGGGCGAACGTCGACGGTGGGCGGCAGCACCGTCACGAGGTGAAGGTCTCGCCCGAGGAAGAGGGCATGCTGCTACGTCTCGCGGAGGCGCAGCACGTGACGATCCCGCGCCTACTCGTCGAGTCCGCGCTAGCGTCCGCGACGTCAGAAACCCCCACCGAGCGTCGCAACGCGATGGCCGAGCTGTTCGCTCTGCACCGGCTGCTCGCGGCCGTCTCGAACAACGTCAACCAGATGGCCCGTGCGACCAACGCGACCGGCGAGGTGCAGGCGGAGATGAGCGCGACGCTCGACGCCGTGCGCCGCACTGCGCAGCGCATCGACGACGCGATCGACGGACTGAGCCTGCCATGATGCCGAACGTTGTCCGCGGCGACAGGATGGCCGGCCTGCTGACGTACCTGACCGGTCCGGGCCGAGCGAACGAGCACACCGAACCGCACCTCGTCGCCGGTGACGAGGCGATGATGGCGTGGCACGACGACAACGAGCTAGGCCGTGATTCGGCACTGGCGATCGCACGTGACCTCGACCGCCCGCGGAAGGCGTACGACGTCGAGGTGAAGGGCGGCCACGTGTGGCACTGCTCGCTCTCTCTGCGAGCCGACGAGGGCGCCCTGACAGACGAGCAATGGGGAGCGATCGCCCGCGACTTCATCACCGCGATGGAGTTCGACGACAACCAGGGCACGAAGGCTCCGTGCCGGTGGGTGGCCGTGCGACACGGGGTGTCGAAGAACGGCAACGACCACATCCACATCGCCGTGAACCTGGTGCGCGAGGACGGCA
>CAYRLV010001084.1:0-1004 GCA_964425155.1 uncultured Ornithinicoccus sp.
TCGACATGACCGTGCCGCAGGCGCAGAAGCTCGGCCTCACCCTGCCCGACCCCGACCTGCGCTGGAACGAGGAGCGTGGCCACTGGGACTTCGGGGAGATCGACTGGGACGAGTTCTGGCAGGTGATCAAGGGCGACGGTGCCTGCAACCGTGAGCGGCTGGCCTGGCGCAACGCCGCGCACGACGACGGCGCCTGGGTGCGAGAGGCGGCCAACGCCTATGCCGACAAGCACCATCGCACCGAAGCGGACTCTGCGGCATGAGCCAGCCCACACCCGGAACCGAGGGGGAATCGAGCCGCAGCTGGCCGCTGTTCGAGGTCTTCGTCCGGGGCAAGCGCGGGCTGTCGCACGTGCACGTCGGCTCGCTGCACGCCCCCGACGCGCAGATGGCGCTGCGCAATGCCCGCGACCTCTACACCCGCCGGCAGGAGGGCGTGTCGTTGTGGGTGGTGCGCTCGAGCGACATCACCGCCAGCAGCCCGGACGAGCGTGACGCGTTCTTCGACCCGGCCGGCGACAAGCCGTTCCGGCACCCGACCTTCTACGACGTCCCCGACGACGTCGAATACCTGTAACACCCCACGACGTTGTCCGCTTCGCTCCGACACGTCGCGGGAACCCGAGGAGGGCCGAAACCGTATGAGTGACAAGGTGATCGACACGACCTCGCCGGGTCGTGCCCTCCCCGAGCCCACCGAGGCCGAGCTGCTGCCGCGCTACGTCCTCGGCCTCGCCGACGACGCCCTGATCTACGCCCAGCGGCTCGGCGAGTGGATCAGCCGCGCCCCGCAGATCGAGGAGGACATGGCCCTCGGCAACGTCGGCCTCGACCTGCTCGGCCAGGCCCGCGCGCTGCTCACCCGCGCCGGCGAGCTCGACGGCACCGGCCGCAGCGAGGACGACCTGGCCTACCTGCGCGACGAGCGCGACTTCCGCAACGTGCACCTCGTCGAGCAGGAGCGCAGCGACTTCGGCTTCGAGATGGCCCGGATGCTGTGGTTC
>CAYRLV010001085.1:0-1003 GCA_964425155.1 uncultured Ornithinicoccus sp.
CGGAACTCCGAGGCGGCCTCGGCGTCGGCGGGGATCCGGGCGAGGTCCTCGATCATGGAGGCGCCCATCTGGCCGACGTAGTAGGCGGATCCGCACCCGATCGCCTTGACCCGCTTGAACCCCCGCAGCTCGCGTGGATCGAGGCCGAGCCCGTCGAGACGGGCGGTGGCGAACCGCTCGTCGAGGCGGCCGGAGAGCATGCGCGCCAACGACTCCGGCTGCTCGTGGATCTCCTTGTGCATGAAGGTGTCGTGCCCGCCGATCTCCAGGTCGCGGGCGTCGAGCTCGACGTGCTCCGGCACCTTGGCCGTGTCCTGGCGGTCCACGGTGAAGGTGCGGAACTCCTGTGCGGTGATGGTGGCCAGCTCACCGTCGTCGAGGTGGACGATGGAGGACGTATGACGCACCAGGGCCGCCGCGTCGGACGCGACGAACATCTCCTGCTGGCCGACGCCGAGGATGAGCGGGGATCCCTGCCGCGCCACCACGACGCGGTCGGGTGCGTCCGCGTCCAGCACCGCGATCGCGTAGGTGCCGGTGATCTGCCGGAGGGCGTCGATCACCTTGTCCTCCAGGGACTCCTCCGCGGAGCGTGCGACCAGGTGGGCGATGACCTCGGTGTCGGTGTCGGACGCGAGGGCCACGCCCTCGTCCGACAGCCTGCCACGCAGCTGAGCGGCGTTGTCGATGATCCCGTTGTGCACCACCAGGATCCGACCGTCCTCGCTGGTGTGCGGGTGCGCGTTCGCCTGGGTCGCCGGGCCGTGGGTGGCCCACCGGGTGTGCCCGATGCCGACGCGGCCGCTCATCCTCGCGGGCAGGGCCGCCTCGAGGTCGCGCACCCGGCCGACGGCACGCACGACACGCGGCCCCCGACTCGAGAGCACCCCGATCCCGGCCGAGTCGTAGCCGCGGTACTCCAGCTGGGTGAGCCCCTCGATGAGGATCGGCGCGGCCGCCGACCTCCCGACATACCCGACGATCCCGCACATGTGGCCTCCCT
>CAYRLV010001086.1:0-1002 GCA_964425155.1 uncultured Ornithinicoccus sp.
GCGGCAACGGCAAGTCCCAGATCCTGCAGACCCAGGGCTTCGTCAAGCTGGTCCGCCAGAAGGACGGCCCCGTGGTCGGCGTGCACATGATCGGCGCCCGGATGGGCGAGCAGGTCGGCGAGGCACAGTTGATCGTCGGCTGGGAGGCGCTGCCGTCGGAGGTCGCCCAGTTCATCCACGCCCACCCCACCCAGAACGAAGCGCTCGGCGAGGCCCACCTGGCCCTGGCGGGCAAGCCGCTGCACGCCCACAGTTGATCGACTACCGTCCCCATGATTGACCGACCACCGTCCGAGGAGAGAAGCAGATGTCTGAACGCGTGACCATGCCGGCCCTGGGAGAGTCGGTCACCGAGGGCACCGTGACCCGGTGGCTCAAGAGCGTCGGGGATCAGGTGGAGGTCGACGAGCCCCTGCTCGAGGTGTCGACCGACAAGGTGGACACCGAGATCCCGTCCCCGGTGGCGGGCACCCTGCAGGAGGTCCTCGTCGAGGAGGACGAGACCGTCCCGGTCGGGGCCGACCTGGCGGTGGTCGGCGACGGCGACGCCCCCGCGGCGAGCGACTCCGGCGACGAGAGCCAGCCGGCGGACGAGGAGACGCAGGCCGACGAGCAGGAGCAGGCCGCTGACTCGGCCGACGCCGACGGACAGGAGTCGCAGCCCGCCCCGTCGGCCGGCGAGTCCTCCTCGGCGCCCTCCGGCGACTCGGGTGGTTCCGGCGGCTCCGGTGGTGGCGACGGGGAGACGGTCACCATGCCCGCCCTGGGCGAGTCGGTCACCGAGGGCACGGTCACCCGCTGGCTGAAGCAGGAAGGCGACCAGGTCGAGGTCGACGAGCCCCTGCTCGAGGTGTCCACCGACAAGGTCGACACCGAGATCCCCTCGCCGGTCGCCGGCACGTTGACCTCCATCCTGGTGAGCGAGGACGAGACCGTGCCGGTGGGCGCGGACCTGGCGGTCGTCGGCGGGTCCGGCGGTGGCGGCTCGGCGCCCGCCGAGGA
>CAYRLV010001087.1:0-1001 GCA_964425155.1 uncultured Ornithinicoccus sp.
GCGTCGGAGGCGTTGACCCAGATGGGGTGGGTGTTGCTGATCTCGTTGAGGTACTTGGCGTTGGCGCTGCGGGTGTGGACCAGCGTCGGCAGCCGGAAGGTCGGCACCAGCACCAGCTCACCCTGGTCGGTGTCGACCTGGTGGTGCGAGACGTGCGACTCGATGTAGCCGGGGGTCGCCTGCTCGGGCCAACCGAAGTCGGCCATCGCGGTGGAGTAGAGCTCCAACCGGCGGCTCGGGGTGAGCCACCCGGCCACCTGGCTGCCGTCCTCGAGCTGCACGCCGACCGAACCGGCCTCGCCCACGAGCGGCGGCGTGGACTCGTCGTCACTCGGCTTGCGCAGCACGCCCTGCTCGTCGGGGGTGGCCCCGTCGAGCTCCTCCGGCGTCAGGGGTCGCTCGTCCTGGCGGTAGAGGTCCTTGGCGACCTCGACCACGCCGTACTTGCGCATGTACCCCAGCGGCGAGAGCCCTTCTGCCGCAGCCTTTTCCGGCAGTCCGGGCACCCTGTTCTCGAAGATCCAGCGATACCACTCGTCGACCGTGACCTGCTCGCCCGGCCGGTAGGGCGACTCGAAGTACTGGCGGATGCCGAGGTCGCCGTCCGGGTCGATGCGCCAGGACAGCTCGAACCAGAACTCGTTCTCCTCCCACACCTCGCCGGGGTTGGCGTCGCGGGTGTCGGTGTAGTCCATCCCGAGCTTGTCCATGGCCACCCGGCGCACCGGCTGGCGGAACCCGAGCCAGCGCCCGGCGTGGGTCTCGTAGGAGTGGGTGTCGTGCCGCTCGGTGGAGTGCCCCATCGGGAGCACGTAGTCGGCGAACGTGGCGGTCTCCGACCACGTGGGCGTGAGGGCGACGTGCAGGCCGACCTGGTCCGGGTCGCTCAACGACTCCACCCAGCTGAAGCCGTCGGGGTTGGTCCAGATGGGGTTGTAGACCCGGGAGAAGTAGACGTCGACCTTGCCGCGACCCTCGGCGAGGAAGTGCGGCAGCAGGAT